>JAHFMQ010000019.1 GCA_023267775.1 Candidatus Kaiserbacteria bacterium
AAACATCGGCTCGAACCATATTTTGCGAAATCGTGAATTCGTTTTTACCCCCAAAATTGAATACAAATTAGTCGCCGAGCGAAGCGAGGCGAACCAAAACTCTTTGACTTTTCCTACGTGTGATGCGTACCCCATTTAGTGGACACTTTGGAAACCCACTCCCACGGTCAGAAGATGTTCCCTGTATTCGACGGGCGACATCTTGTTTCGGGTCCACTGCTTTCTTTCGAAGTTATAGTATCTCATATACTCCTCGATCCTCAACCTCAGCTCTTCGAATGATGTGCACGATTGATAGTCCAGCTCGTCCTTCATGTGTCCGAAGAACGATTCGATCGGCGCGTTGTCGATACAGCTCCCCTTGCCGGACATGGACTGAATCATCCCCAGTGCCTCAACCGCCTCAATGTACTGCGGATTCGTGTAGTGGAATCCCTGGTCTGAATGGATCATCGCGTCTTCGCGCGCGCACGGCATGTTCCGTATCGTATCGAGCACCAGATCCTCTTCAAGACCGTTAGAGAGGTTCCATGCCACCACTTCGCCGCTTGCAATGTCTTTCACGACCGATAGGTAGGCGAATTCGGCTTGGAGAAGTATATAGGTGATATCGGTGCAGAAGACTTTGAAAGGAACGAGCTGACAGAATTCTCTTCGGAGTATGTTGGGAAATATTCTGTGCTCCAGTCTCTTTTTCATGATCATCTTGTATGGGTTCCTTCTCCTCACTTTCGCGATCAATCCGTACTTTCTCATGAGGCGCTGTATTTTCTTGTGATTCATCTCGGGAAGGCGCATTTGAATGCTTCTCCAGCCGTATCTGCCTTTCCCTTGGTCGAAGACATCCTTCACCTTGAGATAGTCGCCGTGGTCTGGGTCCGGCTCGTTCGCATGCGTGAGCCATTTGTAGTATCCGCTCGTCGACACTGCGGCACATCGACACAAGGTGCGAATGTCGTCACTCAACGCTCTAATGAGTTTGTATTTTTCATGCGGCCTGAGTTTGACTCCGCTCGTCTGGCCCGGAGTTTTGCTAAAAAATCGTTTTCGGCTTGCAGATATTTGACCTGGAGTTCTAACCGCTTGAGCGTGTCGGTGTCCGTATGCTTGGGACCTCTGTCGTGCGGTGTCCCTCCGCGCTTCGTGAGCCCTTCAAGCCCGCTTTTCTGTACGGCGCGCCTCCAGTCTCGGAGCGTGAGTCTGAAGTAGTGTTTTTTCCATTTTGTAATGTTAAAGCCGGATCGTCTCCAGATCTCTTTGGTGCTCACGCCCTCCGCCTGCAACTGAAGCGCACGCTGTTTGAATTCATGGGTGTAGTACACCGAGTTCTCGGTGCAATCGAACACGCACGGATTCCTCTTCAGTTCTGCGATATCATCGCTTGAAAATGTTGTTCTCATATTTTCTTTTGTTAATCAGGTTAATGCTAACAAAAGAAAACAATGGATTCTGTGTCCCCCGTGTCCACTTTATGGGGTACAGATCAATTGTGCCGAGGGTGGGAATCGAACCCACACGAAGGTTTTTAGGCCGTCTCAGGATTTTAAGTCCTGTGCGTCTACCAGTTCCGCCACCTCGGCATGACTTCTATTCTACATCCAAATTCGTGAGGCCCGGGAGGGATTCGCACCCTCGCATAACGGTTTTGCAGACCGTCGCGTTGCTTCTTCGCCACCGGGCCGTTTTGAGATGATACTAATTTTTTGGCGGTTCTCCTAATTGTTCCCCGTTCTCAAGAAGGAAATCAACACGCGGAAGTCGAAGCCGGGAATGATCCTTTAGATGATTGGAAAATGCTTCACGTTGCCGCTCAAGAAATGCCAATGCCGTGCGTGCCTTCTCGATGGGGAAAATGCTCACAAAAACGAGAATACGATCGCCATGAGCCACACTTTGCGCGCGCGTGACTGTGATCAGAGAGCCCGGACCTGCTTCGCGAGTAATGAAGAGTGCCGCTTCTCTCGCGATGATTTCAGTTGCACGCCCGTCCTGTCGGCGTGGTCCTTGCTTTTTTCCATTATGGTTCATGATTCAGTTACGACGAAGGCGATGATTTCATCTCCGTATATTGCTTGTTCGCGCGCCTCAATTTCTGTCCCGAAATCGCCTTCAGTCTTGATCTCCTTCACGTCCGCGCGAGCTTGCTGAAGATTTTTAATACTACCGCGAGCTATCTCGACATCTTTCCGGACTAATTTCATGCGGTCTCCGACGGTGAGAGTGTCTGAGACGTAGCGTGCGCCAAGCACTTGCTTTTTCCCGTTTGTAGAAAATGCTTTCAGAACCATCGCGCGACCAAGTTCTTTTTCAGATGCTACTACCGGTATGCGCGCCTCGAGCAACTCCTTTATTTTTGCCGAAAGTTCATAAATGATTGAGAAGGGAAGTATGTCGATTGATTCACGACGAGCAAAATCATTCGCGACAACATCAGTTGAAACATTGAAGGCGATGACAACCCCTCCTGAAGCATGCGCAGTTTTAACATCGGATTCAGACACGCTTCCAACACCCGAGGAAACAATGCGAATGGATGCCTTCTCATGAGTGATTTTCTTAAGCTCATGTGCGATTGCATCGACTGATCCGGCGACGTCGGCTTTTATGACGAGCGGGAGCTCAACGATACCTTCAACTGCCGCAGCCCGTTCTGGTGTCGCCACGGACATTTTTGCGTTCTTCTCTGCAAGTGACTCGGCTTCTTTCTTGTTTTTCACAATAGAGAATAGTGATCCAGCCGAAGGCAGCTTACTGAATCCAGAAATTCTTGCGGGTTCCGACGGCCCAGCTTGCTCAACACGCGTGCCTAAGAAATTTTCTATAAACCGAATGGGAGCGTAGGCATCACCTGCGACGACAAAACCATCGAGCGTGAGGGTACCGTCTTTAATAATGAGTGTCGCAGATGCGCCGCGCTTCGAATCTTGCGTGGACTCAAGTATGAAGCCGCTCGCGCTTTCATGTGGGTCAGCAGTAAGTTCCGCAAGGTCCGCCGAAAGAAGGACTATGTCCAGTAACTCAGGAATACCTTCACCAGTTTTGGACGAGACGAGCGCGAAAGCAATGTCTCCACCCATGCCTTCGATGTAGATACTGTGTTCGGTGAGCGAGTTCTTAGCCCGGCCGACGTCCGCATTATTTTTATCTATCTTTGTGATAGCGACTATGTAAGGGATGTTCGCCTCAGTAATCGCCACAAGAGCATCAAGTGTTTGCGGCATGACTCCTTCGTCCGCCGCGACGACGAGAATGGCGATGTCCGCGGCAGCTGCGCCTCGGGTGCGAAGCGACTTAAAGGCTTCGTGGCCAGGAGTGTCGAGAAACGTGACTGGTCGTCCGTTATGCATCGCGATGTACGCGGCGACATGCTGGGTGATGCCACCCGCTTCGCCAGCTACAATATTTGCTTTCCGGATGTAATCCAGAAGAGATGACTTTCCATGGTCTATATGGCCCATCACCGCAATGACGGGCGGTCGAGGAATCCGCGCCATAACGGCTCTATTTCATCACAAAAATGACAAAATTACAATCCTGCAGAGGAGACATAAAAACGCCTCGCCGGTAAGCGGCGAGGCATGTGTGAACTATCGTTATGTTGGGATTTGGAAGGTCTCAATCCGCTTCCATGGATCCCCATTTATTTTTCGGTAGAGGGCAACCTCCTTTAGTGAAATGGTCATTGGTTCTACCTGTAGACTTCTTATTTTTGGCCATACCTGAGGAAATATTCGATAGGTCTTCTTGGCGACAGTGACATGCAAGACCCTACCTTTCATTCGCACCGCAGGCGTATATCCATCCAACAGAGAAAGGCGTTTTGTTAAGCCAACCCATAACTGAGCAACGTTTTGCGTTTGATGCACCGGAAGAACGATATAGTTCCTCCCGAAGGCGGTTAGTCCGTTGACTGTTATTTTTGCACCACTCACTTGCAAGACGGTATTCCGTATCAGATCATGCAAGTCGCTTTCATTAACCACTATAAGTGGCGGGTGCAAAGTGACGTGCGGGGGGAACTTTTGATGCGGCGGATCAATCCGTGTGATTGACGCTATTTCGTCCATGAACCTTTTCAATCTGTAGGCAAAGGGTTCTGGGATGAGGGAAACAATGATGTACTTCCTACAACAGTTTCCATTTTGTTTCATTCGCCCTCCTTTAGTTTGAGATTAGGGAAGTACGAGGTACATTTTCTCTAGTCACAATCTACCATAATGTCTCATCATGTAGAATACGCCTATGTTTTCAAAGCGTAGGGCCTATCTAGATTACGCCGCTGGTGTGAGCGGTAATCCGTCGTCGCCCCATGAAGAGGGAAGGTCCGCTCGTAAAGTGCTCGAAGACGCACGGACGAGTATTGCACGTCTTACTGAAGTGCAGTCGGACGACGTCATATTTACGAGTGGAGCGACGGAGAGTAATGCGCTCGCTATCCTCGGCCACGTACGAGCTCTGAGAGCTGCAGGGAGGAAAGATATACATATATTGTATCTCCCGAGCGCACATGCTTCGATTGTAGAAAATGCGAAACTCCTCGCGACAGAAGGCGTTCATGTTGAAGCATTACCAGTTAGCGAATATCGAGTTGATACGAAGATGCTGTCTAAAATGCTTCGCAACGACACAGCGCTTGTTTCGATGGACGCTGTTTGTGGCGAGACTGGCGTTATATGGAATACGCGCGAGGTGGCGCAACTCATACACGCCCAATCAGTACCGGTACTTTTACACGTCGATGCGAGTCAGGCGCCGCTTACCGAAAAAATAACACGAGCCCACTTTGACGCTGACCTCCTCACCTTTGATTCCTCAAAGGTTTCCGAGACGCGAGGTATTGGGGTCCTTATCGCACATCGCACCATTTCAATACTTCCGTTGTACGCAGGCGGGGGACAAGAGCGGGGACTTCGTTCTGGCAGCGAGGCGCCAGCATTAGCAAAAAATTTTGCGAAAGCGCTCAGAGAAGCTGCGCTTAATCGCGAGAAGTTTCGTGCCTCCGCAGAAAAAACTCGAGCTGCCATCATAAAAATTATTTTGGCAAAAATTCCCAACGTATATATTCAAGAAGGTCGTGCTCAAGCGCCGAACATCTTAAACTTTTCACTTCCAGGCCGGGATACTGACTATCTGGTTGCGCTTCTTGATGAAGCTGGATTCGCCATTTCTACCAAGAGTGCCTGCGAAACGGATTCTGAAGATGGTTCGAGAGCAGTGCTCGCCCTTACGGGAGACAGCGAACGTGCTAAATCAACCCTTAGAATCTCATGGAATTCCTCCGTGCGAGAGCGTACCCTGGTCCTTTTTGCTGAAGAACTTTCACGAGCCGTCGCATTTGTTGACAACAATAATCCTAGGTAGCATTATGTTGGTATGAATATTGAGGAACTCTCAAAATCTCAGCTTATATTGCTCACTATTCTTGTGAATTTTGTGACATCGGTTGCAACCGGCATATTGACGGTTTCGTTGCTTGATAAAGCGCCTCCAGTTGTTACGCAAACAGTTAACCGAGTAGTTGAACACACTATTGAGACTGTGACCAAACAGGTAGCACCAGCTGCCACTGCTCTTGCACCAGCTCCTTCGAATCAAGATCTTGTGACGGCAGCCATTGGTCTCAGCGCTGTTCGGCAAGTTGCGATTTACGTTGCCGAGACAGGTACGTCGACCCCAGCGGTTTCTATTGGCACCTATCTAGCCAAATCGCGTGCCGTTGTGACGGCTGTGCAAGAGACACTTCCGAAAGAAGCGCTTATCGAGTTTTCTGACGGTTCATATAGCCCCGCGTCCCTCGCTCATTCTGGCGACGGAATAGTGATCTATGGGTTTGCAGACAGTGCTTCGCTACCGAGAATTTCTTCACCAGTTCTGGTAAATCCAAATGATTTAAAACTAGGACAAACTGCACTTGCTATTAGTCTTGATGGTTCGGCGACGACCGGCATTGTTGCTCGTGTAAGTTCAAAAGGAGTACACACCACATTACCGGACATTGGCGTAGGGAGTGCTGCAATTGATTTATCTGGAAACGTTATTGGCATTAGTGCTGGAGTCATTCCCGGGCTTCTCATTCCCGCAAATTGGATAACGTCGCTTCTGACCTCTACCTCGACGACTGCAACCTCAACTGCTTCGACGAAGTAATATATCTACACTATGCCGCCATTTAATAACTTCACCACTAAAGCAAAAGAAGCCGTACGGCGAGCACACGAGCTTGCGATAGAACGCGGGCAAAATCACGTGTCGCCGCTGCATCTTCTTTGTGCACTTGTGCTCCAAGAAGAGTCCTTGGTGTTCTCGATTCTCGACCGTATGGAAGTTGACACAAATTTGCTTGCGGACACTATCCTTGAACACCTTGAAACGCCGGAAACTGCTTCAGTGCTCTCTCCTTCGTACCAAATTTACCTCACACCCGACCTCGCTCAAGCGCTTGAGACAGCAGGGAAGATTGCAGCACGTTTAAACGACACCTTTGTCGGCACCGAGCACCTCTTCCTTGCGGTCATTGAGCACCCGGGAAGTGCCGCAGATATCTTTACCCGCTTCTCAATAAGTCAAAACGCGGCATTTGCCGTCCTCAAAGAACTTAAGAGTTCGAAAGATGGGCAGATGGCAGAACCAAAACGTTTTCGTTCTCTTGCAAAGTACGCCCGTAATTTAAATAAACTTGCTACGGAAAACAAACTTGACCCAGTCATTGGTCGTGACGTCGAAATTAACCGCGTCATACAGATCCTCGCACGGCGCACGAAAAATAATCCGGTTCTCATCGGTGAAGCTGGTGTAGGAAAGACCGCCATTGCAGAAGGTCTTGCACTGCGCATGTCGGTAGGCGATGTCCCAGAATCTCTCAAGGGCAAAGATCTCCTCTCTCTTGATCTTGGTCTCATGATTGCCGGTACAAAGTACCGTGGCGAATTCGAAGAACGCATGAAGAACGTCATGAAGGAAGTAGAACGAGCCGAAGGCAAAGTTATTCTTTTCGTTGACGAGCTTCACACGCTTGTGGGTGCGGGTGGCGCTGAAGGATCGCTCGATGCTTCGAACATGCTCAAGCCTGCGCTTTCCCGCGGTGAAATCCGCATCGTTGGCGCAACGACGCTTAAAGAGTATCAGAAATATATCGAGAAAGACGCTGCGCTCACGCGCCGGTTCCAGTCTGTCTTCGTTCAAGAACCTTCGGTTGAAGACGGTATCGCTATTTTGCGCGGACTCCGCGACAAATACGAATTGTTCCATGGCGTGCGTATTACCGACGGCGCCATCGTTGCTGCGGTCGAACTTTCGTCTCGCTACATCAGCGATCGTTTCCTGCCGGATAAGGCCATCGATCTTATTGATGAAGCTGCGTCCGGGCTTCGCATCGCACTTGAAAACAAACCACCACTGTTGGAAGAGACAGATCGTAAGATTCGACGTCTTGAAATTGAACGTCAGGCGCTCCAGAAGGACCTCGAGGGTGAACACGGGAAGGAAATTAAGGAACGCATTAAGGTTATTGATAAGGAAGTAGCCGATTTGAAAGAGAAGACCAGCGAGCTTGGGCTTAAATGGAAGAACGAAAAAGAAGTATTGACTGGCATTCGTGCCGCAAAGACCGAACTTGAAGCGTTAAAAGTACAGGCTGACAATGCCGAAGCTTCCGCTGATCTCGGTACGGTTGCGGAAATTCGCTACGGGCGCATTCCGCATATTCAGAAAGATCTTGAAACGAAGTTAAAGCGATTGAAGACACTTCAGAAATCGCGTCGCGTCTTGAATGAGGAAGTTACCGAGCAAGATATTGCCGGTGTTGTTTCTCGCTGGACCGGTATCCCAGTTTCGCGCATGCTCGAAGAGGAAGCGGCAAAACTTTCTCGCATGGAAGAGAATCTCAAGAGCGGTATCATCGGTCAAGACACTGCGGTAAAGAAAGTTACTGATGCGGTGAAGCGCTCGCGCGTCGGCATTAGCGATCCAAACCGCCCAATCGGTTCGTTTCTCTTCCTCGGACCAACTGGTGTCGGTAAGACTGAGCTTTCGAAGAAGCTTGCAGAGTTTATGTTTAATGATAGCGATGCGCTCGTGCGCGTCGACATGAGCGAATTTATGGAGAAGCATTCAGTTGCGAAGCTTATCGGCGCACCGCCGGGCTACGTCGGATACGAAGAAGCGGGTTCGCTCACCGAGCGTATCCGCCATCGTCCGTATGCGGTGGTGCTCTTTGATGAGATCGAAAAGGCTCATCCGGAAGTATTTAATATTCTTCTCCAAGTGCTCGACTCTGGCCACCTCACCGACAGCAAAGGACGTAAAGTTAATTTCAAAAACACAATCATTGTGCTCACGAGCAACATCGGCGGGGAATTCATTGATCGACTTGCCCATATTGGTTTCGGTACTGCTGGCGCAACCGACGCATCGCGCTATGAAGAGACAAAAGATAAAGTCATGAGTGCTCTGAAGGAACACTTCCGTCCAGAGTTCCTCAATCGCCTTGACGACATCATTATCTTTGACGTGCTCGCGAAGGAAGCGCTCGCGAAGATCGTTGATACTCAGGTGGAAGAGGTAATGAAGCGACTTGCACAAAAGAGGATCTCGCTTGTCATTGAGCCGCAGGTGCGCGTTTGGCTCGCAGAGAAGGGTTATAACCCGCAGTACGGTGCTCGACCGCTCCGGCGCACGATTCAGGACAAAATTCTTACACCGCTTGCCTCAATGATGGTGGATCATGGTGTGATGGAGGGAGGTTCGGTCATCATTTCAATCAAGAATGACGAACCTCATTTTGAAGTTAAAAAGCGAGCCCCGCGAGTATCGCGAGCTGAGTCAGCTGTTGCTTAGAGACTCCGTTCGCAGGCGAAAAAATGAGCGCGCTCCAGGCCGCTACCCAGTAGGTCATTCTGCTGAATGAGGCGACGTCTCGTCGTACCCGAAGGGGTGCCAAGTCTTACTCTCATTTTTTCGCCTGCTCATTCCGTTGCGAAAAATCATCAAATTTGATAGAGTTATCTGCATGTCACAAGACCGCCTTCTGAGGCTTAAATCCACGAAGTCCAATCACGTTATTTGGACTCGTAAAAATAAAAAGACCACCGAGCGCAAAATTGAACTTCAGAAGTTCGACCCGACGCTGCGCAAGCGCGTGACGTATAAGGAAGTGAAGAGATAAAAATCGCCCGAAAGGGCGGTTTTTTGTGATATCGTGAAAGAGATACAATTTTCGCATGGCCACGGTAAAAGCACTTAAAGCACGGGAAATTCGAGACTCACGAGGTAATCCAACCATTGAACTTGAATTAGAGACATCCCACGTAAAAACAGTTGCTTCAGTCCCTTCCGGTGCTAGTGTCGGCGCGCATGAGGCTCATGAGCTTCGCGATAATGATAAATCAACGGGGGGTGTTACCAAAGCCATTTCACACATACACGAGACCATAGGGACAGCCATTATTGGAAAGGAATTTAATCAGCAGGATCTCGATACATTTCTCTGTGAGCTTGATGGTACAAAAAATAAAAGCAGGCTTGGAGGAAACGCGATTCTTGCCGTGTCAGTTGCGTTTGCGCGTGCGGAGGCGCAAGAGCGGGGTGTTGCCCTCTATGCGTATCTTGGTTCTCTCGATAATAGAACTACATTTCAATTGCCACAGCCGCTTTTTAATATTTTGAACGGGGGCAAGCATGCGCCTCACGGCATTGATATACAAGAATGTATGCTCGCACCTGTTGGTGCCAAAAATATGCGCGAACAAGTCGAGGTAGCAAAAAAATGTGTCATGGCACTAAAAGCGCTACTCGAACAGAAAGGGTACGGCACCGAGATGGGTGATGAAGGAGGTTTTGCCCCGGGACTTACCTCAAACGATGAAGCTTTCGATCTGCTAGTGTCCGCAGTAGAGAAGTCTGGACATACGGCCGAGCAAGTAAAAATTGCGCTCGACGTCGCAGCGAGCAGTTTTTATAAAGACGGAGGATATGTTTTAAAAGCCGGCGGGCAGGAGCAAGTAGTGGGGGAGGAAGACATGCTGGAATGGTATTCCGCTGCTGTAGAAAAATATCCCATAGTTTCAATTGAAGATGGTTTTGCGGAAGACGATTGGGATGGCTTTACCGCGCTTCAAAAACAGCTCGGAGAAAAAATCTGTATCGTCGGCGATGATCTGACTGTGACAAATGTAGGTCGTATAGAAATGGCAGTAGAAAAAAAAGCAGCGAATGCTTGCATTATTAAACCGAACCAGATTGGCACGGTAACGGAGACCATAGACGCGGTCCGTGCGGCGAGAAAGGCTGGCTGGAAGATATTCGCCTCGCATCGTTCCGGAGAAACGCTCGATACTTTCATCTCAGATTTTGCGGTCGGACTCTCCTGCGAATATCTCAAAGCTGGAGCACCGACGAAGGAAGAACGAGTAGTGAAGTATAATCGGCTCATGGAGATTGAGTCAGAATTACGTTCGGTATGAATTCGCGAGCACAAATAGTTGCAAGTATTGGGCCTGCAAGCGAGAAGGTAGAGATTCTCAAAGCAATGATCGAAAAACAAATGGACGTGGCTCGAATTAATTTCGCATGGTCGAGCCTTGAGGATGGCGCTCATCGCATTGATACTATTCGCGCATTAGCGAAAGAAGCGGGGCGAGTCATTCCGATTATTGCGGATATTCCCGGTCGGCGCGTACAAGGTTCAAATGGTCACTCGTATGATTCTTCGGGCGACCTTTCTCTTACGCCGAAAGATGAGGAAGTGCTTCGGCTGTGCGCCGATAAGCAGGTGGAGTACGTCGCGCTTTCGTTTGTCGGAAATGCGGAAGACATAATGCGATGCCGAGAAGCAATTACGAAAAATAACGGTTCGCAAAAAATTATCGCAAAGATTGAGCGGAAAGCGGCAGTAGATGCGATCGATAGCATCACCGCTGCAGCAGACGCAATCATGGTTGCTCGTGGTGACCTAGGGAAAGAAGTTCCTCTTGAAGAGATTCCATTTGTTCAGAAACTGATTATTAAAAAAGCCAATGCTGCGCATAAGCCGGTCATTACCGCGACGCAAATGATTTTTTCGATGATCGAACACCCAGAACCGACGCGTGCTGAGGTGACTGACGTGGAAGAGGCCATTCAAGATGGATCCGATGCGGTCATGCTGTCAGACGAAACGACAGAAGGACGTTTCCCTGTGGAAGCTGTTGCTATGATGGAGCGCATTATACTAGCGACCGAACGACACAGCAGAGAACATTCACTCCATCTCCTATGACACTTCCTGGCACACTTATCATTGCGCGTCATCACGAAAGTGAGTGGAACAAGAAGGGTGTGTGGACTGGCACCCGCGACGCTCATCTCACGGAATACGGATTTTCGAAATCAAACGAAATGGGAGCCCTACTTAAAGAGACGCGCATCGACAATGCGTTTGCGTCTATGCAAGTACGCTCTATTGAGACTCTTTCCTGCATGTTGAATGTTTTGGAGTTCTATCACGTGCCGACGGAACATACGCATGCGCTTGATGAACGCGATTACGGTGATTACACGGGCAAAAACAAATGGGAGATGAAAGAAATGTTAGGCGAAGAAGTTTTTGATCACATGCGTCGCGACTGGGATTGTCCGATTCCAAATGGTGAGACGCTTAAGATGGTGTATGAACGGGTCGTGCCTTTTTATATTAATAAGGTAGTGCCGCTTTTACAAGCGGGGAAGAACGTGCTCATCGTTTCGCATGGAAATGCTCTCCGCGCGCTCATGTTATATGTGGAATCGATTCCAAACGAGGAGGCGCGGAATCTCGAAATGCTCTTTGGCGCAGTTGTTCTCTATCAGGTTGATGCAGAAGGGAAGATGGAGAAAAAAGAAGTACGCAAGGTGGAGTCGGAGGTGAATGCGTAGTCGCACAGGGCCGCGTCTGCTTGGCCCGCAAACAGAAACCGCCTTACGGCTGGTTCTGCTTTTTGCTTGGCCGCATAGCCCATGCGGCACCCGATGCCTTATCGTGCTGTCGAGTGCTGCAAAAATATAGTCGCTCCGTTCGTTATTTGTGCGGGCCCACCAGGAATCAAACTCCACTCGGTCGCTCTGGTGGGCTGCATGAAGCTATATTCGGAGTCTGGGGATATCCAATTGACCGTACGCGTCTGGAGTGTATAATGGCTGAGAATCAATACGAAAGAGGACCCGAACGGCCCAGTGCCTAAGGGGCCTTTTTCATTTATGCAGATACTCTATTTTTCTCCTCACACCCGTGCTTTCAAGGTAATCGAAAAATTCACCGCCAAGACTTTTATACAACGATGATGCAAAAACCTTGTTCGGGAAGAGCATCTTTCCGAAACGTCCTTTCTTGATTAAGAAGTCCACAAGCTTCTTGTAGTCGCCGTCGCCAGAAATGATGAAGACCTTTTCGAAAGGCTCGTTCTCTATCATTTTCTTCATTATACCGAATATGATATCCGAATCGACGTTTCCTTTCTTATTCCCACGAAGTGCCAAGGAATGTTCTCTGAAGGAAAGGATGAAGCCAGCCTTCTGGAGGCTGTCGTATAGGTCTTGATTTTCTTCAGAAACGAATCCAAGAAAATAATAGGCTTCGACGATGTCATACTTCTCCTTGAGATAAATACGCAGTTTCTTGTGGTCGACAGCCCAACCACTCTCTTTCGTACCAAGGTGGAGATTCTGTCCATCGATAAAAGCTATGTTTCTAGATGTCATTGTCGCTACCAATACCACTTGGTGTCAGTGCACGGTCCGATTCCTGTTGGGTTGCCCTAATATAAAATCAAACCAGACTCAAAAATGTGCCGTAAATGTTGGAGGCATCTCGGTCACTTACCTTGTCACTGGTCGGCGGGCCACCAGGACCGCGAGTACGCTTCTCGATCTTTACAGGATCAGTACACCTCATTCAGCAGAATGACTCTTGGAGTAGGCGGATATTTTGCTTCAGGAAATCGCAAAATATGCTCGCAAGGTTTTCGAGTCCTGGACGCAGACGCCCCGCGTCTGCTTGGGCCCGCAAAATAAAAAACTGCTTGCGCGGCGACCCCTATTTCTTGCTTGGCCGCATGATGCATGCGGCACTCGACGTCTCGTCGTGCTGTCGAGTGCTGCAAAAATATAGTCGCTTCGCTCCTTATTTTTGCGGGC
>JAHFMQ010000020.1 GCA_023267775.1 Candidatus Kaiserbacteria bacterium
AAAGACAACTGTGTCACCCTTCTTCAAATCCCCGGGGAGCTTCTCTATAGCAACAGTGTCGCCTTTGGAGACGACATACTGCTTCCCGCCGGTCTTGATTACGGCCACTTCCATAGTCTTTGAAATCTAACATTCTTCTATATAAAAGACAAGTTCCAGTTTATGTAAAAAAAGCCCACTGCAACTGCAGTGGGCTCCCCCTCACGGATCGCCGTAATGGGGCTTGTGGAGCCTTGGATCCGTCACGGTGCACCTCCAAATAATGTCTGCCGCCAGTATACATTCCCGCGCAATCCTGTCAAGTCCCCCTTCTTATTCTTCTAACGCTGTTGGTTTCTCAAGAAGTTCGGGTTCAATGCCGATTTTGGTTTCAGCGATGCGGTAGACATCTTTATCTATCTTCCCAAGCTCTTTATAGCCGCTGTTGTAGTGGCTTACCGTCGTCCCAAGCGACACACCAAGCTTCCTGTAGAACCCCTCGTAAGCGGCCACATGCTTCCCTAATTCCCCTACTCGCTGTTGTATTTCGACTGCCTTTTCTTCAATCTTGAGCGCCTTTAATCCCTGCATGACGGTCTGGAGATATGCGAGGAATGATGTCGGTGAAACGATGATGACTTTATATTTTCCTGCAGCTCTTTGAATGAGATTTTCGTCTTCTCCACCGCCAACTTGATTCGTCAAAAGGTCGTAATAAATACCCTCCGAAGGGATGAACATGAACGCAAAATCCATCGTGTTTTCTTCCGGACGGATGTACTTCGCGGTCTCCTGAATACGGAGTTTGAGATCATTTACAAACGCCTTTTCAAAGGCTGGTTTTTCCGATTCATTCGCCTGTGCCAGGCGGTTGTAGTTTTCAAGCGAAAACTTGGAGTCTATGGGGACGATCTTATCGCTCACAAATACCGCTGCGTCGACGATCTCGCCATTCTTAAATGGATACTGCATTTTGTACATGCCGGGCGGAAGCACGTTCTTCAAGACGGTTTCCAAATAGTACTCACCGAGAATACCGCGTTGTTTAGGATTTTTTAAAATGTCCTGAAGATTTTGCAATTGCTCTGCAAACCCTTGGGTCTGTCGACCAATTTCTTTTACCGATGTAACTTCTTGAGTTATCTCTTTGATGAGACGCGTGCTTTCTGAAAACTGGCGGTGTGCGTTTTCCTGCATCGCCCGAGACGATTCCGAGACACGCGCATCGAGCGTGCGCGCGAGCTCCTGCATCTGTTGTTGAAGGAGTACCATGCCGTTTCCCTCTTCGGGCTTTTCAGTATTTCCCCGGAGTAAATTAAAAACCACAACGAAACCGCTAATGAGCACGATAAGAATAACGATCGCGAGTATCGTAAGCGCGTCCATGCCTGTAGTATACCCCGTGAGATACCTGCGGAAAATGTACGCGGACACGATTATGACTTTGTATATCTCACGGGGTATACTCTCTCATATGTCCATCCACGAAACCCTTGAAAAAGCGATCCCTGATGCTCTACGTGATAAGAATGAGGTTCGCCTACGTACCCTACGCTCGCTTGTAGCCGCCATGACGAATGAGGCTATTGCTAAACACGCTAATCCTAGCGGTCTGTTAACGGTTACTGAAAGAATAGCTGTAACACATGATCGCCTCCTTACGGATGATCAGGCCTTGGTCGTCATTCGACGCGCGGCAAACCAACGAAAGGACTCTATCGAACAATTTGAGAAAGCTGGGCGTTCGGATCTTTCTAAAGGGGAGAAGGAGGAATTGGCTATCATTCAAGCATTCCTCCCCGCTACGATGAAACGTGAGGAGATCGAGACTGCGGCACACGCAAAAATCAAAGAACTTAAGCTCACACTGAAGGCCGATCGAGGTGTTCTCATGGGAGCTCTTATGAAAAGTTTTAAAGGAAAAGCTGACGGTGCCGATGTAAAAGCGGTCGTGGACAGCTTGCTTTCTTAGCACACTAGTGTTATAGTTAATCCCAGATCATCCTTAATAAAGAAAAGGAGGTGCCCTTTGCACAGACGATTCGGACTTGAAAAGTTCACTAACGAAGATGCGGTCGAAGCGGTTAAATTCGCCAGAAGTCGATACGATTTTTCGATAGATTTCAAGACGTTACGAAATAAGGTAAATCTTGCGCTTCAGATGAGAGAAAGAAACCGCAGCCTTTCTTTTCTGAAAATTGTTGACCAGGTCCTGCAAGATATTCCTTTCAATGAACGCCCGGCCTATAGGAGCGCTATCGGAAAGTTATGGAATGAACGTCGGAACGCGGCTCACCAAGCTGCAGTTTAATCAAACAAGAAGATATTTACGAGCGAGTGGGTTATATAACCCACTCGTTTTATTTTTCTTACTAGCGGACGGCGAGAATGCCCCGCCCCTTTGGAGCGGGGATGAATCGCCGCCCCGCAATTCCCGCGCCGCAGCTTTGTGCGGCATACGCGGGTTGCGGCCGTGCGCTCGGTGGAGCGCACTTTGTCTAGCAAAACACCACGGTAGCCGCCTGCCCAATGCCCCGTCAGCTCTGCTGCGGGGATGGGACAGGCGGCTTGTTTTACTTTCCTCCAATCTCTTTTCTTGTTATAAATCACCATACGGCCTCATCGTCTAACGGTTAGGACACAAGCTTCTCAAGCTTGGAATCGGGGTTCGATTCCCCGTGAGGTCATGCGATCGGAAACCGTCCGCAAGGGCGGTTTTCCGTTTACGCATGACCACAAGCAAGACATGTGATGTCTTGCGTCGGGAATCGAAAGCCACAGTGGTGTTTTGTGAGCACACAAAACCACGAGGTGGGGCTGCGACCGAGCCGAGCGACAGCGAGGCAAGAGTTGTAGCAGAATGGCGTAATCGCCGGTTCCCCGTGAGGTCACATTTTCCGCTTCCAAGCCTTTTCTTGCCGTACGAGCCGTACAGCATCTGCCGGATGAGCAAGTAGCGCTTCTACTATCCGTTCAGTGCGAATTGATTGAGATCCTTTTACTAAAATTACATCCCCTTCTCGCACGAGCCCGGGGAGCGCTTCTGCAGCTGCCTGAGAACTCTCGAATTGCATAACTTCAGCATCACCATGTGCGACAGCAAAAGTGCGCGCACGAATTCCTACCGCAATAACAATATCAGCAGACGTACGCGCAAGCGTACCGATGCGCTCGTGTTCCATCACTGAATAACGGCCAAGTTCAAGCATGTCGCCGAGTACAGCGATACGGCGCTTTGCATGTGGGAACGATTTAAGTGTGGCAAGGGCTTCTTCTGCCGCTGCTGGCGAAGAGTTGTAAGAGTCGTCGATGATGACAGAACCATTTTCCCCTTCAAGGAGACGACCGCGCCCGGGTGGTGGTTCGTACTCCTCCAGAGCCTTCAAAGCATCGGGTAGCGATATTTGATACGCAGAGGCTACCGCTAGCGCAGCGGCAGTAGGCAGGAGCTGCACTGAACCAACCGAGCCTTTCACCACGAGCTCCCCTTGGTTGTTATCCATATGCACATTTGCCTGCATGCCGGACACTTTCTCACTGCTTTCATAGAAACCACAATCCGTGACACGTACGGTCGCAGAGTTTGTGGTGCCATAGGAAATGATGCGTGCTGGCGTACGAACGGCCATATCGAGCGCATACTGATCATCAGCACAGACTATGAGTGGTTGATGTGTAGAAAGCGCGTGGGCAGGTGAAAATTCTTCTTCGCGTACCGCCTCCGGTGTCGTATACGCCTCTATATGCACTGAAATTTCCGGTAAACGCGTTACTACAACCGCCTCTGGGGTAACCATGCGTAAAATTCGAGCCAGGTCACCTGGTCGATCCGCACCCACTTCAAGCACCAGCATGTTGGGATAATGGTTTGGCAAAATCAGAAGTGCAAAAGCACTTTTTATAATCGCAACCCATTCAAACGGATCACACCACGGATTGGTAACACCGAGAATGGTAAACGGCACACCGAACTCACTATTAAAACTTTTATCGCTTTTACGAACTAAAAAACGCGAAGAGAGTATGGCAGCAACAGCGTCCTTTGTGGATGTCTTCCCTACCGATCCTGTCACCATGACGATATGGGGGTGATAGCGGCGCACGACAGAGCGGGCGGCAAGCGCAAGCATAAAAGCGACAATAGATTTTAAGAAATTTTTCATATAGCTGTAGTACTCGCGACTCCTCGATCAGGCGGCACTGCGTAATAATCAATGAGAAAATGTACGAGGTCAAGAAATGTCGAATCAAGCGTTTCCGAAGCATATTCAACATGTTTTGGATAATCGGTATACAAAAGAATAATGAATCGTGGATTATACGAAGGGAAGAAACCAACAAAAGAGTGGAAAAATCTATCGGTGTAATAGCCGCCCCTGCCATTAGTGAGTTGAGCGGTACCAGTCTTAGCCGCGACCGACATCGTCGGAATCTTTGCTTTACCGCCTTCAAGTTTTTCGTCGACCAGCGCGGTCATCATTTCAGTCGTCTCTCGTACCGCCGTCGGTGAGAATACGGGTGTTGTCTGGCTCCAGTCGAGTGTTCGCTCAATCCCCGTATTTAAACGTATAGCACGCACAAGGTGCGGTTGCACCATTGATCCGCCATTTGCAATTGCCCCAAGCGCGCGAATCATCTGCACAGGTGTTTCCGCGATGCCCTGCCCGTAGGAAGCAGTGTCATACCCGATTTGTTGCGGCTTAGACAGGTTACCGATAAGCGACCGTCCTTCGCTTGGAAGATCAATACCGGTCTTCTGATCGAAAAGTTTGGTGAAGTATTCACGAAATTTGTCCTGGCCCAATTCCGTCGCAATCCACGCGGCACCAAGGTTGAGCGACTGTACGATGATCTGCTTCATAGGAACAACACCTCGTGGTTTAAGATCCCAATTGCAAATCTGTTTAGTGTTGACCGTGATGCAGCCGGTATCGTTATATGTAGTTTCCGGAGTAATAACGCCCGCGTCGAGCCCGGAAGCCATGGTAAGAGGCTTCATGATGGAACCGAACTCGTGCACATGCTCGACAAGCGGATTCCCGAGAAGCATCGCATCGATGTCTTGAAGATTGTTCGCATCGTAGGTCGGATACGTCGCAATCGCGATGATGGCTCCTGTTTTCGGGTCCATGATGATGCCCCCCGACTCGCGGCTTGAATAACGCTGATTTACTTTTGCAAGATCGTGTTCAAGACGTGTCTGCACTTCCGGCTCGATCGTGGTTACGATATCGCCCTCCCGCGCATCTTTTGCGGATACGAGCAGATTTCCGACATTTGAAAAAAGTTCAGCAAAGAAATTTTTATAGAGCGCATCGCCCGAGCGCATAAGCATGTCGTCATAAGTGGCCTCAAGACCAGTCTGACCTGAGAGTGAATCTCCTGAGCCGTAGGACACGATACCGATTGACTGTGCAGCCAACAAGCCGCCGGGATAATAACGCCAACGCTCGCGCAATACTTGTACGCCAGGAATAGATTTTGCGGCAAGCGCTTTACCATTTTCGTCCGAGAGACGATGCACAACTTCTATATATACCTGAGATTTTTTTGCAGCGAGTATAAGGAACGCATCGTGCGTAATAGCATCCGGCGCTATAGAGTTAATTGCCGCATACGCGACTTCGGGATCGGTTATAGTCTGCGGATTTATTGCGACGAGAAAACCTGTCGATAGCGTTGCCGCAGAAATACTTGTGCCATCCTTACGAGTAAAATATATCGACCCTCGGTCAAAGAGTCCGCTACCGCCTGACGCAAACTGGCGATCAGCTTTTTGTGAATACCGATCACCTTCTACGATTTGAATAAAATACAAACGGCCCAGTATCAAAAGGGCCGCGAGTACAACAAATGTCAGAATGAGGCGTATTCGTGAGCGAAACTGTGCACGCATACACTCTTAACGCAAAGCGGTTACGCTTTTTGCGGGCACAAATACTTTGGTATTAGGAGTGGTATACCCTGCCGTGACATAGTCCGTCTTTGTAATTTGTGTCATTGACGCAAGATAGTGGCTCTCAAGCGCTGCCACGGCAGTCTCATCATTTCTAACCGATTGTGAAAACTCGATGGTAAGCGCCGCGTAACTCATGACGACGGCAATGAGCCCGATATAGGCAACAGCTAGCACGGCCACTAAGCCAATTGAGAGGGATGTTAATGAGTATGGAAAACGATGTATGACGTTAGACATAAGAGAGTGTGGGCGTTAATGAATCAGCCTCTTCTGCTACAGATACCGCTGGGACCCGCACGAAAACTCGCAATTTTGCGCTGCGAGCACGCCGGTTCTTAAGGACTTCTGCCCGACCAGGAACTATTGGCTTTTTCGGATCGAGAGTTCCCAATCCTGTTTGCACGGCATTGCGCAATATTTCTTTCACGATGCGGTCTTCAATGCTATGAAATGAAATGACGGCGAGCTTACCATTTGGAGCAAGTGCGGAGAGCGCATCAACGAGCCCTTCGCGCATAGCCCCAATTTCATCATTTACGGCAATACGAAGAGCTTGAAATGTTTTTGTTGCCGGATGATTTTTTTTCTCGTGGTAGTTATGAGGTGTTCCTGCTTTGATAGCTTCGACAAGCGCACCGGTTGTTAATATCCGTCCTTTGGCCCGCGCCGTGACAATCGCGCGCGCTATACTGCGCGCAAATCGTTCCTCGCCATACGTGTAAATAATATTTGCGAGATATTCTTCAGTTGAGGTGTTGACGATGTCCGCAGCGGTTTCGCCGTTTTCTCCATAGGTCATAAGGAGTGGTTCGTCATTCTGAAATGAGAATCCGCGCGGCGCACTGATCTGGTATCCGCTCCAACCGAGATCAAAAAGCATTTTGTTCACCTGTCCGATACCGAGTCGTCCTAAAATGCGTTGTATGTTACGAAAATTATCGTTCACGATATGCGCGACCGGTCGTTCTGGTCGACGATCTTCTGCATAAGCCTCCCGCCCACGCTCAACAGCGGCCGGATCGGCGTCAATTCCAATGATGACGCCACCTTGTCCAAGAGCGGCTAGGAGTTTTTTGAAATGCCCTGCTCCACCAAGAGTGGCATCGACAACCGTATCGTTTGGTTGCACCTCAAGTGCAGTAAGGACTTCTTCTACAAGTACGCTGTCGTGGCGAGATTCCATATCAATTATTGTTATCACCAAGCTTTTCAGCAAATGCATCTGCGTCACGCTCAATTTCAGTGGTGTACTTCTTCCATGCCTCTTCTTCCCAAATTTCAATACGGTCGGCAACGCCAGCAATAACTGCTTTTGAGTTAAGACCGGCGAAACTTTTCAAATGATCGGGTATGAGGACACGACCGGCCGCATCGACCTCGGCCTCCATGGCGCCAGCTAGGAAAAGACGTGCGAGACCGCGCGCTGCCGCTGTTCCACCTGCGTGTGCCACGCGACTTTCTGCAACTTTTGCCCAAGCCTTCTTTGGATATACGAAAATGCAATGATCAAGGCCGCGCGTCATGATGACGGCACGGCCTAAATCCTTCCGGAATTTTGCCGGAAGAGAAATTCGATTCTTGGGGTCGAGGATGTGCAGGTATTCTCCAATGAACATAAGAATTTCGTTGTGAGTGAAGCGAGCTAGGAAATCCTTACCCTGTTAAATCCTGCTTTGCAGGTTTCTGCTTGAGGCAGAAAATTTAACAGGGTTCTCCCATGAAAATAAACTCGCTTCGCTCGTCAGTGAGATTTTCAAGCTGAGAACAGGCCACCACTCCCGTTTCCCACTTCATCCCACTGCACTGGATTATACGCCACTTCATCCCACTACACTATATAGGGTTATCCCCATGCTTAAAAAAATTAGCCTGCGTATTTTCGTATGTTACCTTAGCGCCAGAATAAACATTGAATTTTATTTTTTATACTTACCGAACAGCTTCGGAAATACGTTTTACAACAAAGTCACGTGGAAGACCTGCAAGAAACCACCCAGCCTTTGGGCCTGAATCTCGATTTAAGAAGATATGATAAATAGCTTGGAACAGTTCTTTTGGTTGAATAGGAATTTCGGTTTTAAGTTCATGAAGACGTAGATGAAGATCTTCACCGTTTCGTTCCCCCATCTCGAGAAAATCTCCGAGTACCTCCAAAGCTTTCTTTTGGATATCTGAAAGTTGAACTTCTGGCATTTTTTCTTGCAGTTGATATTTAAATTCTTCAGGCGCATATGTACTGAGCCAAAACTTTGCGTACTGAGAACGTTCAGAAAGTGCAGTCTCTTCATCTTTAGTGAGAGCGCTACCCTTGGCTTTTGCAGCTTCTTCTGTGAGCGATAAATGCGGCATCTGTACTATAAAAGCAACTTCGCGAAATCGCACGTTCCAAGGAGCGGTAAGTGCCGTACGATCTTTTGGAAGTGCGCACAGCGCAAAGAGTCGTGAGTAATCGTCAGTCTTCCCCTCGCGCACGCCAAGAGCGAGTTCGTCATACCAGTCATAGAGGCGCGGCACGGACTCGCCTGCAGGGTCCACATCGATTTGCTCGCGAATGTCTTTTCCGATGAGAGCGAGGCGGAAAATTTGCGGAGGGAAAAGATCGCACATATCTTTCGCACTACTGCCACGACCTTTTGAGGAGGACATTTTCTTGCCTCCCACAAGAAAGAATTCGTAAGGGACATCAAAAGGTGGCTCCTGACCAAACAGTTCGCGACAAATATGATTCGCAACGTCGCGCGAACCGCCTTTTGTGGAATGATCTTTCCCGCCTCCCTCAACGTCAACACCTTGCACAATCCACTTAGCCGCCCAATCAACTTTCCAGAAAAGTTTTGCTGTTCCCTTCCACGGCGCCACGCGAGCCGTGTGTCCGCAACTTTTTATTTCATCCGGATTTTTATCGCACGCGTAACCGACAGTTTCGCCATCGTAGTCATACGCGCGTGTCGTCATTATTTTCCCACACTTTTCACATATGACCGAAATCGGCAGCCACGATGCTTCTTTTGTAGATCCGGAAATTTCTTTCAAAATGCGTCGCAGGTCGCCCGCCCGCTCAAGCGCAATTTTGATGTATGGATCCATCTTCCCTGACTGATACAATTCAGTTGCACGGTAGTAGTTTGGGACAAAACCGGCTCTTTTGTGGACGCCAACGAATTCATCGCCAAAATATTCTGCATAATTTTTAAAACCTGGTTGAGGACTTGGAACTGCATACAACGGTTTACCAAGGTGTTCTCTGAACTTTTCTGCATCAAGGTAACCTGGTATAGAATCAAATGGATCAAAATCGTTGAGTTCAAAACGGAATTCATTTGCAACACCGTATTCGTTTAAAACCTCGCTCAAGAGGCCATGGATAGCGACTCCACGCATAGAGCCTACGTGAACGCGTCCAGAAAGTGTCTTCTCATCACGAATAATAAAACTTTCCCCGTTCCGGGGCTTATGTTTCTCACGTATTTCGCTCGCTATGCGATCAGCCCACAACATGGACCTATCGTATCACGCCACCTTTTCGATCGTATATGTCTGCTTGCCGTTAGGGGTATTGAAAGCAAATATGTCGCCCTTCTTCTTTCCCATGAGTGCCGCACCGAGTGGTGAGACGTGAGAGAGTTTCTTAACGCGCATATCGGCCTCTTCGCTGCCAACAATAGTGTATTCATGCACATCACTGCTTCCCTCCTTCTTAATAGAAACTTTTGAGCCGAATCCCACTTCACTTTTCTTTTTGCCGTCTGTAATGATTTTTGTGTACTTCACGAGCTCTTCAAGTTTCTTAATGCGCTCTTCAGCAGCTGCTTGGAGGTCGCGTGCTTCCTGATACTCAGCATTTTCAGAGAGATCTCCGAGCGAGCGAGCGTATTCGAGATTCTTAGCAATTTCAGTACGGCGTACGGTCTTCAAGTGCTCGAGCTCCTGAATCATCTCATCAAACTTCTCCTGTGAGACGACGGTATTTTTAGCATCGGGCATATGTAAAGAATGTTATGTGAGCGCATTGTACGCGGTCCAGGCGAGAGCGCAATAGCCACCTTTACATTTCATAATAATGTAATTGTCTTTTCGCTCACTGCCGAGTCGTTGTTGAGGTTCCGCCGACATACTGTGAATTTTGTACACGAAGTGCTTCGAAAAGACTTTGCATGACATTCACTGCCTGTTCACCAGTACCGGCAGGACCGCGTTCGAGCACTACCACAAACGCATATTTCGGATTTTCGTACGGGAAAAATCCTTCGACCCATGAGTTGTCATATTGATTACGTACGCCAGTTTGCGCAGTACCGGTCTTCGCCGCAACACTTACGTATGGGAGATTGATTGCGCCAGCGAGAGCGCTTGTCACAGCCTGCCGCATTCCCTCCCGCACGACTTTAAGCGCGGAAGCGTCGACAGGCACATGCGTATAGGTCGGGGATTGTTGCATAAATAATGTCGGGGTAAGGAGTTTCCCACCGTTCGCCACTGCCGCGGTCGCACGCACCATTTGTATAGGTGTCACCTGCATAGAATATTGTCCAATAGCGGTAAAAAAAGTGTCGCCAAGATACCACGGTTCGTCAAACGTCGCTTGTTTCCAATCTGGATTCGGTATTAATCCGCTTGCTTCGTTCGGTACATCTATACCTGTCAGACTTCCCAACCCAAATTGTTCGTACCAATATTTGAGACGATCAATACCGAGACCTTTTTGATCTCCAAATCCACCTCCGACCATGTAAAAAAAGATGTCCGAAGACCACGCAATGGCTTTCCGCGCATCAACCGGACCAAGCGCCTTCCATCCTTTATACAAAAATGATTTCCCGGGATGATATGGATCAGGCACGGTCAATACACCAGGGTCGTTAATGACCGTGTCCGGAGTAATGATCCCGTCGGTGAGCGCACCGGAAGCAATAATCGGCTTCACGATAGAACCGGGCGCATACACGCCCTGTACCGCATGATCGATAAACGGATGACCCGGATCTTTCGAGTAGTTAGCTATCGTATCGGCGGGGCCTCCGCTCGACATGATGTTTGGATCATAGCTCGGATACGAAACGATTGAGCGTATGGCCCCCGTGTCAACGTCCATAATAACTCCAGCTCCCGCGATAAATTTCTTGCTCTTAACGACGTCTGAGATCGCTTGAGCAAATAATTTTTCAAGTGTAGCGTCTATCGACAATTGAACGGTTTGTCCCGCCCCGGCCGGGACCATCGTACCTTCGGAACGGATTCGCCCGAGTGCATCCGTCTCGGTAAGTAATTGCCCGTTCTTCCCCGCCAAAAGAGAGTTGTATTGCGCTTCAAGACCTGTAAGACCAGTTTGGTTGGTTTCGTAATAAACTCCTTTAGCATCTTTTTTAGGATAGGAGACGTACCCAATGATATGACCCAGAGCTGGAACGGGATAATTTCTTTTAACGGTGCCATCCTGTTTTTCTATGTTCTCGGCCAGCGTGGCACCGTACATGTCAGTGATGACACCTCGCGGCGCGAAAAGCGTTCTCACCTCAAGCGAATTATGAGCGCTCTCAGCGGCGTAGACTGAACCGTTAGAAATTTGGAGGTTCCATGTACGGGCGACAAGAATAAGGACCAGGAGTGAGAGGACAGCCGTTAATGAAAAAAATGTTCCTGACGAAAGAGGTTTTTCAATTCTTCCTTCGAAGCGCAACCGATCAAAATCTGGAGCGTTCGACGCATCAAGAAAAATCTCGTCCGGAGCAATCTCCGCATCCCGTCGCTTCTGAGTACGCCACCACGCCATCACCCTATGATACTCGTCCTCAGTCTGCTACGCACGAATAGCATAACGACGGTACAAAGTGCGCCTCCGATAGTAAACACCGGCCACACTGACGTCTGCGGCGAGAAATAAAGTACATCGACAAAAATGCCGACCGCAAGAGGCACAAGTGGTTCTGTAAAAGAAACGACGATGGCAAGAATCGCGGTAAAAAGCCACGGGAAAAATATCGTTGAAACAAATGTAAATACCACCAATGCGCCTCTGGATATGGTTTTAGGATCGAATCTCATGGTGTGGATGTTGCCGAGGAAAGAGAGTTGATGAGTGACGTTCCTGTATCACGTATGGCGACCCACGTGATCGAAAACAGGTTAATGGAAGGAGTGATACGCAACACAACTTCTGGAGCAGACGGATCGTCATCAATACGGGTAACGCTTCCAATAGCCAGAGCTCCGGGACCAGGTACAAACACCGTATCCCCGACTACGACTCCGGAAGATCGTGCGAGAGATACGCTCAGTGTGCCTGCACCGCTTCCGTGAATAGCAATCGGAAGATTCTTATGGCCAATCCAGCCATGGATCGTCATATGGGGCGCCGTAAAGAGCGTCACTTGAGAGAAGTTTGGAAAAACTTTAGTAATGATTCCGATGGGAACATTGCCGGCGCCAAATACTTCCAAGCCGACCATGACACCAGAACTCGATCCCGCTGCTATTAATAATGTGTCATACGGGCTTGCAGGTGGTCGGGCGACTACCCCGGCTGCGATGTCAGAAACATTTTTCTTGTCAGCAGTCTGTGAACTAAGTACTGCTGAAAGAGCCACTTCTTTCTCAATCAAGGTTCGATTTTCACCGATAAGCGCGATATTTTCATTTATAAGCCGTTCATTTTTGAGTGCTAGAGCTGCCGAATCTTCAAAACTAGATAGAAATTGATGGCTCGTCGCAGCAAGCAAGTCTGAGGTTTGGAAAACGGGTGTAAAAATTTGCCAAAATACATTTGGAAGGGAAAGTCGCATCAGTAACGCAAGGATTGCGAACAAAAGAGCATAGAGGCCCCACGAAAAATTCGTGGAGAAAAGGAGTGCATTACGCTTCGCTAAGAATGTCCTCTTCATCGATGAAAAAGTCTTCGAACGGTTCAGGATTCTCGGTCACAATACCAGCCCCACGTACGACCGCCGTGAG
>JAHFMQ010000049.1 GCA_023267775.1 Candidatus Kaiserbacteria bacterium
ATATTTGAGGTCGAAGACGGTGTGGGGGCCGGCTCGATACAGCTGCATGTGCGCACTCTAGCATTTCTTAAAAGGACCGCCTGAAGGCGGGGGTTTTCACTCCCAAAGGTGGACAATAAAGAAGTCGGTTTTTTCTGCGCCCACAACCACACAGAACACTTTAGTAGTAAGAAGGGAGCAACTCCTCCTGAGAAGTTTTACTATGATTTGGATTTCCAATTTCTTATGCGCGCGGCTGATGCAGTCTTGGCTATGCCAAATTGGGAAAAATCGTGGGGAGCAAAAAGAGAAGTTGAGTGGGCACAAGAAAAAGGAATGAAAATATTTTACCCAAAAGACCCAACCGACATTGAGGAGATTGTTACGTGGGCAAAATAAGTTGTTGAAAGGATCTGGCAGACACATTTCCATATCTATCTGTAACCCTACCTGTCCTGTAGATTGGTGCGCATGAAAATTGATGATGAAGATTTCAAGGAGATACTTGCTTGTTTTGATCCCAAAGATGTCCCAGATGATCCAGAAGAGGCCCGTCGAGCAATTAGAAACTTTGTCGATCTTGTTGAGCTCTTGATGAGACCGCTGCCTCTTCCGCCTGCAGGAGAGTCTTCGTTCAAGCAACTTTCTTCAGATCTTCCGGAAGCAGCTTCTCTACCACTTCTATCGACTGAATCAGTCTCGAAAGCTCGGGGTCGTGATTCAGGTATCGGGTTCGAACATCGTTGACGAGCCTGCACCAAAAGAGGCTCTGAGAAACCCAAGTAATCTCAAGGTTTATTGTGCAAAAGCCTTTACTATCGTTTTTTAATTTCTATTCCGATTCCGGCGTTATTCTTTATGTACTTAATTGCTAAGACAAGAATCGTTTCGCTGTCCCTGAATTGTCCTAGACCGATATTACAGTTTGAGCACAGCAATCCTCTTACCACCATGGTCTCGTGACAATGATCAAGAACCGGCCTTCCCATCGATTTTCTACATATACCGCATAGGCCACCCTGCTTTTCAAATAGATCGGCATATAGCTGTCTATATGGCCCCGCGGTACCAAATTTAATAGATAATTTCTTATCTTCAAGGCATTGTCTGCAACAAACTCTTCCTTCAGCTGAAGGATTTTTCTCACAGTTTGGGCAAATTCCTCGTTTTTTGTACTCTGTTTTTCTGTTTCTGGAATATACTCTTTGGTATTCTTTTTTTTGTTCCGGAGTCAATGACATGGCTTACATTACATATCCACAATAGCATGTTGTGGATATTTGAAAAGGTGCATAAAGGTGTTAGTACTGGGGATAAAGGACATGTCTGTATGAAGTAAAAATTGAGTGGTCCTAGAGTATACTCAGCAAATGAGCCATATTTCTAAAAGCCGTGAACCTTTCTTCAAAAAGTCGTAAAGAAATTGGTGACCTCGGGGAAAAGGTTGCCGCCGAGTATCTCAAGCGGCATGGTTTTTCGATTCTGGATAGAAATGTGCTGCGAAAAACCGGGGAACTTGATATCGTCGCCGAAAAAGAAAACACGATTTGCTTTGTGGAAGTGAAAACGATGCTTGTGGATGAATTTCCGGCTGAAAAATCTGTTGATGACGACTATGACCCATCACAAAATCTCCACGAAATGAAAATTCGCAAGGTTGCGCGGACCGGAGAGTGGTACGCACTTGAAAAGGAGTGGGAAGGGGAGTGGCAAGTGGACGGATGTCTCGTATGGTTACGTCGCAAAGACGGTATGGCGAAGGTTAGGTATCTGCCACAAATTGTATAAACCTGTTAGGATGCAACGACCGGGCCGGAGTATGCCGGTAGTACGCCTGCTTTGGGAGCAGGTAGACCGAGTTCAATTCTCGGCGGCCCGACAAAGAATTCGACCGGCATGGTAAGGATCCATGCCGATGACCCCGAAGGGGAGGCAGACCGAGTCCGATTCTCGGCGGCCCGACTGAACAAAATGAGAATCAGAGATTCGCGGTGATGATTGCTTCAAGTTCTTTAATGCGAGGTGCAAAATTCGTAACAGATGTTGCGGTTGACTTTGCGAGAAGAAGGTCGAGTGCTTCTCCGGTCTCCGTCGCATACTCTGCGCGAATATAGGATGCTGTGATAGCAGAAAGGGAACGGGTATTTGTCGCTCCTTCAACCGTGCTTGTCGTGATAGTGCCTACGAGTGAACCGAAAGCGTCAGCGACACCGCCACCGGATGATCCTTCTTGCGCAGCTGCAGAACCACCAAGTGCCAAAACATCAATCGTGTTCTTTGCGAAGGTGAAAACATCTTTTATTGATCCAAAAACAATAATGGGGAAGAGCGACGACTGTATCTGACTTGATTCAAGAAATTGTGCGCCATAAGAAGCGATAATCACTGGTGTGTTTTGAAGTGGCGGGTTCTTCGCAAGCGGCAGGTACGGAAAGGCTGCGGGAAGAACTTCGGATGTCGCGCTCTTGGTAACGGCAAGAAGAGCAAAATCATATTCCCCAGTGCCGCTCGGCGCATCTTGAGTGATCACACTGGCATTTTTTTGAATCCATGGAGGTGAAATATAAATTAGTGTGGCGATATATTTATTTACCGCAGGACTTCCAGCACGAATGGCGCAAGAAACATCCCGGTCAGCAAGGAGAAAATATTGCCCGATATGCGCGTTCGTGAGAATGATCCCTTTTGGGTCTATAAAAACACCGCTTCCAGAAATTGAGTGGACGCTTGAGCCTTGCGATGCATAACAAAGGATATTTACGAGCGCGCCTCGTAGCGCAGTCGCAGCAGCATCAAGTTGTGCGTTTGTAACTGGCACTGGAGTAGGAAGTGGGGCAGCAACGGTCGTTGATTTTGGCGATTGGGTCGGAACGGCTTTTGCCTTCGAGACAGTAGCTATAGGTGTGGGGGTAGCCGTCGACACATTTTGTATTGGTTCTGAAGAAAGTGGAGGTGACGACGAGGACTGAACTGAAGCTGTTGTGGTGGGCGTACGATCTGTATGTACAGGTGCCGGAGAAAATACGCCCTGTTGGCCGGTAAAAAATGCGAGTATGACGCCCAAAAGAAGCGCGATGATGATGCCGAAATAGGATTCGAAACGATTCATTGCTATACGCTAGCGCACAATCGTCTGTAAAAACAGTGGGAGAGGCTTCGCGTGAATGTAAATTTCTTGGTATCCTCGTTTCTGAAGCGGGATTAGTTTAATGGTAGAACATCAGTTTTCCAAACTGATGGCAGGAGTTCGATTCTCCTATCCCGCACCGAAGATCTGACAGAAACTATATTGCCGACCGAGAAAGAACATGGTGGATACAAATATTCTGGACCTCCCATCGAGGAGCGGGAGGGTGGTCACAAATACCCTGGGGCTTCTGGAGTATGTGAGTGTGGATGCTGGATCAGTCTGGATGATTCGGGTGGTCCTGAGGGTCTCGACTCATTCGGAGTGTGTTCCAGGAATCCGAGGAATGCTGAGGAAGGACTCGGGTCCTTCCGTTCGGCAAATCGATTGATCAATGAGACTCTTCGTCTCGTGAATGGCGGGAACAAGAACTAGAACCCGGGCCAGCTTTTGAAAGTATTTCAGAAGCTGGCCTTTTCTTTTATAAAAAATGAAGAGGAGTACCATAGGCGCATGGAACCGCTTGCTGCTCGCATACGGCCGCAGAAGCTCGATGATGTCGTCGGGCAGGAACATCTTGTCGGGAAAGGGAAGCCGCTTCAGGTCGCCATAGAAAAGAAGCATAAATTTTCTTTCATACTCTGGGGTCCGCCGGGAACAGGAAAGACGACGATTGCACGCATTTATGCGCGTGCACTTGATGCGAAATTGTTTGAACTCTCCGCGGTGTCAGCAGGGAAGGATGACATACGAAATATTGTGGTAATGGACGCAAAAGGAAAAGAAAAAGTTTTGTTTCTGGATGAAATTCATCGATTCAATAAAAACCAGCAGGATTTTCTTCTGCCATATGTGGAGAACGGGGAATTGACGCTTATCGGTGCGACAACTGAAAATCCATCTTTCGAGGTTATTGCGCCACTTCTCTCACGCTGTCGCGTGTTCGTACTCGAACCGCTCTCTGAAGAAGCTTTACAAGCAATTGTGAAGCGAACAAAACTTAAAGTACATAAAGATGCATTTGATTGGCTCTTGGGATATGCGAACGGCGACGCGCGCAAAGCGCTCGGCATGATGGAAGGAGCGCAGAGTTTGTATGGAAAAGTGACGGTTGAGACGCTTACGAAAGCACTCGAGTCGCCGCACTTGCGCTACGATAAAAAAGGCGCGGAGCACTACGACACTATCAGCGCATTTATAAAAAGTATGCGTGCTTCGCAAGCTGATGCGGCACTCTACTACCTCGCACGTATGGTCGAAGCGGGTGAAGATCCACTCTTCATAGCCCGCAGGATGGTGATTTTTGCTTCAGAGGACATTGGTCTTGCACAACCGACCGCGCTTGTCGTCGCGAATGCCGTCTTCCGCGCCTGCGAGACTATCGGCTATCCAGAGTGCGCTATCACTCTCGCGCATGGCGTCGCGTATCTTGCGAACGCGAAGAAAGATCGCTCTGCCTACGATGCACTCCGCGCCGCGCAAGCTGATGTGCAGAAGTTTGGCAATCTCCCGATCCCTAAAAAGATCCTCAATCCGGTCACAAAGCTTATGAAGGAACTTGAGTATGGCAAAGGATACGAAAAATACGACGATGCATCGTATTTACCGGAAAAATTAAAGAACAAGAAATACTTGAAATGAACCACAGCCGCCTAGAAGGCGGCTGTATCCTTTGCGCACTAAAGTGCTTAGTTAGGAAAATCCACGATAGTGAAGTCATCACCGCGTTTGTCAGCGTCTTCGTCCTG
>JAHFMQ010000021.1 GCA_023267775.1 Candidatus Kaiserbacteria bacterium
TATAGCAAACACAAATGATACCGACAAAATATAGTCCGGGTTGTGAACTCTTTCCAAAAAATCAGTGCCATAAGAAAGGTGATAGCGGTGTGCCCAGAAAAAAAGAACCCTGTCTGAAGATTCAAATAAGAATAGATTCCATCAAAGAATCCGTAGCCCGGACCAATGGTACCTGGATATATTCCCACATGAGTAAGAGAAATAAAAAATGCTCGTATCGCAATTGAGAGTGCCATGGCTTTGAGTGTAAAGAGAATGTACCGAGGTCTCCAAAAAATAACGAATAACGTCCCAAGAACAATACTGATAAGCGCCCCCTCAATAATAATTATATTCAGATTAACGACCTTAAGATTATCCAATATGATGTCCCCTACGTAGGTCGATGTCGGACGTACGGAGTACTCAAGTTCATATAAATTGGCGAAATGTTCAAGTACGTAGGACAACATAAGCATCGTAAGTCCTCCGAGGAGTGAATAAATGTACTCCTGTTTGAATACATCTCTAAGCGTAAATGCGTCGTGCTGTTTTATTTCCATGGGCGCGGATATCAGCGATAAGTCTATCAGAGGTGTTCTTTAGAGGGGTGACCTTGACAGTAAACCACAGGTCTGATACTTTGTATACGTCAACCAGAGCTGGATCCAGAGAAGTGGGATCGAGCTTCCACCTTCGGCTACTGATTTGATACCTTAGTCACATAATCTATCTATCTTCAGTATGCAAGAAGGAATAGTAATCAAGAAGAACGAGAAAGGTTTTGGTTTCATCAAGCGTGATGGCCAGGCCAAAGATCTTTTCTTCCACTCAAACGAGCTCAAGAACATTTCGTTCGATGAACTCCGTGAGGGAGACAAAGTCTCGTTCGAGGTCGGCGACAGCCCAAAAGGCCCAAACGCCCTCAACGTCAGCAAGATCTAATACTTTAGATCATGTAAGAAAACGTCCCGCTTCGGCGGGACGTTTTCATTTGGGGTATACTGAAACGCGTTATGGTTGATTCATTCACTCCAAATAAAGGAAGAAATCTCGATGCGGTTGCAGGTGGTGTGCGGTACTTACGTCTCCCCATCAAGACGCGCCTTATTGATCTCGGAGATGAACTTTTTAAACTTCTTGAGACATACATTGTTCCACATCTGCTGTCTGGAGATATTCTTTTCATCAGTGAAAAGATCGTATGCATCACTCAAGGACGTATCATTCGCACAGAAGATGTCCAGACAAGCTGGCTTGCACGACTTCTCGCGAGCAAAGTTCGTAATCACGTGGGCACGCCGCAGTTCCGTGGCCTCGGGCACGGTACGGCTCCGGCGATGCAGCTTCTTATAGAAGAAGCTGGTTATCCGCGAGTACTTTTCGCAGCAGCAGTTGCGACACTCACACGGCCTCTCGGTATTAGAGGTGCCTTCTATTACTTGGTCGGGAAACAAGCCAAATCGATCGACTGCCCCATGTCCTGGACACTTGAACCATTTAAGAACTACGCGAAGCGCGCGCCGCACGACCCAAATGGTGTCTCACGAAAAATCAAAGACCGCTTTGGCGTCGAGACCGTCATTGTTGATGCAAATTACCGTGGCGCATTCTCTCTTGGGAAATCCTCGTCTACTATTTCCGAAAAATTCATTCGTGAACTCCTTTTTGATAATCCAGCCGGACAAGACAGCGAAATGACCCCCTTCTTCATAATACGCAAAGCACCAATTGCTTAGGTTCGCGGATCAGATTTCTGCCATTCGATAATTGAGCCGGCCTTTCTTTCCATGTTGTCTGCTTTGCGAACGTAACACCAATTCCCTTCCGGGACAAGATTGTAATGTGGCAAGACACTCAAGGCATCGGCGATGTTCCACAAATCTGTTGTTGATGTAACCCATTCTGTGCCGAAACGTCGTAAATCAAGCGGTTTGCTATAGCACTCAAGTGTTTTCTCTCCGGTGGAATTGAAGAACCATTCGTGGAAATACGAGAGCGCGAGCTCGCGTGGCGTACGATAAATCGGATCACGAAATCTGATGGATGCATGATTGGTCTTACTGATAGCGCCATAGAAACCACCCCGCTTATACAATGCGACCACATGATCTACATCGCCCTTCCCGAGACGGGCGGAAATATTCATAATGAGCGGAGGTTCACCATGTATCCAAAGCGCAGCGGCGGCAAGCATCGCACCTTCAATGCAGTGCGCCTTCTTCTTGGACAACACATGATGTGGTGACATATGTGTATCGCCTTTTTTCTCCCAATTCATAGGAATGGTGTCGAGAAAGTCCTGAATCTTAATGGGAGTAGAAAGTTTAGCAAGCGCCATATATTCCCTCCGCGTAAGACCTGAAGATGCTCTAGTAAGACGATTCATGTGGACAAGGATACTCTAAATAAACAGCAAGCGCCGCAGATGCGGCGCTTGCTGTGTAGGGTGATCCTGAAAATTATTTAACTGCGAGACCACTATCGCTACCTTTTATAATCTTCGCAAGTTCAATTTGTGTCTTCGGTATATGGTTGATGGCAACGTGTCCAACAACGCGGACGGTAACTCCAGAACATATCCCGAGTATCACACCTGCATTTTTGGTACCGCCATTTTTAAGGGCGTAATTTGATTCGGTACTAAAGAGAACGTCAACACGGTTGGTGTATCGAACATTCATAGTGTCGGCGATAACTCGATAACCTATAATAGGAGCGACAACATCGTAGCCGCAGTTTTTCTTTGAGGCATCAGTGCCATCAATCTCTATAATGGTGCCGAAAGGAAATTCCTCAGCGAGATCTTGCGAACGTGCTGCAACAACCTCTGGATTTGAGTATGATCCTGAAGCTGTCTCGAGAGGATTCCCATCGGTCTGTTCTGGTACAGCATTATAGGCCGTAAGAGTTACGGTATAGCTGGGTGCAGGCATTTGTGGCGCCTGTGCATATGTCGGCATTGCCGCCATACCGCCAGACAAAAGAAAAAAGCCCATTAAGGCTCCTAAAATGGTCATTTGGATTAGTTACCGAAACAGCTATTAAGCCACCTCGTTGCCTGCATGCTAGCACATTGACAATATTATGTCAATAGGTCTGATGTTGCTATGCTACCATGCCGTCATGCACTTTTTAAGTGCTCTTTCCCTTCAAAAAAACGAGGAAATGTCTAAGTTTCTGATACTATATTCTCATATGCATCATTTACGCATAACGACCCTGATAGTTCCAGGTGTAGTTGCTTTGTTGTTCGCAGGAGCCCTCTTTACGGCTTCCCCCGACCTTTATCTCATCGCCATCACCATCGGCGTTGCTGAGATAGGTGTTGAGGCTTTTCAAAAAATCCGTACCGGCAACTGGTCGCTTGATTACGTCGCGTTTCTCGCGATGTTGCTTGCAGTTTTGACTCATGAATATGTCGCGGGAACAGTTATCGCACTCATGTACACCGGTGGCGAAGCGCTCGAAGCGTATGCCTCGCGACGGGCTGAAGCGTCTCTCGCGAACCTTCTCGCCCGAATCCCAAAGACCGCAATTATGAAAAAGGCTGGAGGTAAGACTGAGGAAATACGGCTTGCCGATGTGCCAACAGAAGCAACGATTGTTGTTCGCGGTGGCGAGCTCGTGCCACTTGATGGCTTTCTCTCGTCAGAAAGTGCGGTACTTAACCTTGCGAACCTCACGGGTGAATCCATGACAGAGACCGTAACTGAGGGCGCTGCTGTAAAGAGCGGTAGTGTGAACGCTGGGGAAGCTTTTGACCTTGTTGTTTCAGGAACACTCGCGACCTCAACGTACGCAAAAATCGTGGATCTCGTGAAAAACGCAGAACAAGATCGTGCGCCTTTTGTTCGCCTTACTGCAGAAGCGAACTTACCCTTCACTCTTATTACATTTTGTATTGCTGGTGGCGCATACCTACTCACTGGTGACTTGGGTCGTGTACTTGCTGTATTGGTTATCGCAACCCCCTGCCCTCTTATTATTGCGGCGCCTGTCGCATTTATTGGAGGGCTTTCACGCGCTGCAGGTCGAAACATCATCGTCAAAACACCAACGGCACTTGAAACGGTCGCGCGCGTCACGACTATTTTTTTTGATAAGACTGGCACCTTAACGCTTGGCGCGCCTGAACTCACGAACATAACGCTCATGACTACCAGCATGACTGAGAATCAGGTTCTCTCGCTCGCGGCTGCGCTTGAATTTCATTCCATTCATCCGCTTGCACGCGCGATTATTGCAGAGGCAAAGAAACACAACTTTACGCCTGCTCCTGCACATGAGGTGACAGAAATTCTAGGAAGTGGTATCGACGGAAGGATCGATGGGCATTCTGTCTCTATACGGCAAGCTCCGGAAGAGCACCACCATGAAGGTGGCATCTCTCTTCTTCTGACCGAAGATGAAAAGTCTCTCGCTGTATTTCATTTTGCTGATGTGTTGAAAGACAATGCGAAAGAACTCATTGTTGGTCTCGTAAAAAATGGCTACAAGGTTGTTGTGCTGACCGGCGATCGAAAAGAAAATGCTAAAACGATATTTAACGGGCTCGCTGTTGGTATCTGTGCTGACTGCACGCCTGAAGACAAGTACCGTATCGTAGATGAGGCCAGGTCGCGTGGCGAAACCGTCGCGATGGTCGGTGATGGCTTGAATGATGCACCGGCGCTTGCCAAGTCTGACGTTGGCATTGTCTTTTCCGGTACTGAGAATAGTGCCTCTATTGAAGCCGCGGATGTGGCCGTCCTTGGCCATGATGTTGCTCTCATACATGAACTCTTTTCGTTTTCAAAACGCTCAGTACGTATCGCACGTGAGAGCGTATATGCTGGCATTGGTCTTTCAACAATTGGAATGTTCATTGCTGCATTCGGATTTATTCCTCCGGTAACTGGAGCAATTCTCCAGGAAGGCATCGACGTAGCAGTTATTGTGAACGCTCTCCGCGCTGCCTTCAAACCTCGCACTTAAAAAGAAGCCCCTCAGTCGCATGTTATGCGACTGAGGGTCTATGTAGCCGATTTCCGACTTCATCTGTTCACTTTCGAAAGAAGCTCCAACGTCACCGGCTGATGTACGGAGAACTCCTTCTTCTTCACCTCACCAAAGTAGAGGGCAGTGTAGGAACGGTAGTTGTCGGGACCGAATATGACAACGTAGATCTTTCCGTCTTGTCTCCTGAATTGGTCTAATGTTCCGGCTTGTTGATGTTTTTGAACGAAACTGGCTGCACCAACATAGGCGAGACCAAAACTTGGTCCTAGCTGTTGAAGGACATGCTCCCATGAAAGGTAGCTGAACAGAAATGCCGCCCGCCGTGTACCGAACTGTATGTCCTCCTTCGAACAGAGCGACACCCAAGGTTGACGTATGTCGCGTTCAATACTAGCGAGCGTACGCGCTCCGGGCACTTCCTCGTCTGGAGCGCACATGACTGGGATGATTTTCGTACCCAGGCCATAATCCCGTGCATACATGGCGAGTCCGCAATATGTCCCCATAGTGCCACCCGGCACAGCAAGAATTGATATCTCTGACTGTTGCTTCCACAACTGGGGGGCAAGATACGTGTAATGTGCCTTCCAGTTCCATGATTTGGCATACTGGTCTGGATTGTAATAACCGAGCTGGCTACCGAGCCGACGAGCGAACTCCACTGTACTCTCATCGGATTCAAACAAGGCCTGTGGGCGGATGCGCTTCCCGAAGATCCGTATCGCGTCAATTTTGTCTTGTGGTACATCCCCCGTAATTACAGGCCAGAATCTTAGGTTTAGCGCAGTGCATACCTGACCCATACCATGACCAGTGTTTCCGCTCGTCGCCTCGACAACAATCGTGTCCGATTCAATCATCCCCTCCTCGATGCCCTGCTTGATGCCTTCTCGAGCCATGTACCACTTGCTATGTGGCACTTCCCCAGGGACTCCTGCGGCAAGCAAGACAATACCATCATCAAAGAATGGGTTAAGTTCCCGCGGGAACGGTGCAGAAACTCGAACGAGCCGCAGACGTGATGGATTCGAGTCCTCCCAGAAAGGGTGCCCTAACATCTCTTTTTTTGTCATTTCCTTCCTCCTTTTTCTGCAGTTGTGTAAGAAACCATGTTGTCTTTTCAATCAAATAGCTTCTGTTGCAGAGCATACGCCCTAATGCGGGTTGTGCAACTGATCTGAATTCTAGAGCTTTTTCACCTCAGTAATCTTATTATTGTCATCCATGAAAACAACAGTGGGACTCATCTTTGCTGCTTCTTTTGCGTCTACCCAAGCTTCGCCAAGAATGATGACTTTGTCGCCCTTCTGAAAATGGCGCGCTGGAGGACCATTAAGGATTATTTCTCCCTTGCCCCTCTGTCCTTTCACAATATAGGTCCGCCAAAGGACGGCGTTGCTGACGTTTGTAATCTGAACCATTTGGCCCGGCATGAGACCAGAGGCTTCAAGCAACGCCTCATCTACGGTGATAGAACCAACATAATTGAGATCGGCGTCGGTCACGGTTGCTCGGTGGAGCTTCGCAATACAAATGTTTACTAACATGCGGCGAGTATATCACAGCTATAGGCTCCAGGTGAATGGTATTCTAGAAGTGTTAGATTGCTATGGATTTTTCTTTTTGGGTAAACATTCTTGCCTTGCTTTTTTCTTTCTTCGTTATCGGAGCGGTTCTTGGAGCTGCTTTCTCAAAACCGATTCGAGAAAAGATTATCGAAGTCCTGCATCTCAGACAGTTACTACTTCTGAAGTCTTTACTACTTCTGAAGTCTCCCCGCAACCCAATTTTAAAACCCGGAACGAGTCCTTGGACCGCTGAGGCTGTCATGAACCCAGCTGCAGTCGTCATCGATAATCGGACACACCTTCTGTACCGTGCGATTGGTATGGACGGCGTCTCGCGACTTGGCTACGCAAGCAGCGCCGATGGAATTGTCTTTGATAAACGACTCCCGACTCCTGCATATGTTGCGCGGAATCCACGACATCTTTCTATGCATCTTCGACGTTATTCTCCCGTAATGTATCCGTCCGGTGGAAGCTGGGGCGGATGTGAAGACCCGCGTATGGTGATGATAGATGATCGCGCGTATGTCACATTCAATATGTTTGATGGCTGGGATTTTATACGTGTAGCAGCAATTTCGATTTCAAAGGAAGATTTTGTGAAAGAACGTTTTTCAAAATGGGATGGGCCACACATTCTTTCAAAACCTGGTCAGGTCCAGAAGAATTGGGTATTGTTCCCGGAAAAAATTGCCGGAAAATTTGCGGTCTTGCATAGCATCGCGCCAAAAGTGGAAATAGCGTATCGCGATTCACTCGAGGCCGTCGGGACCACTGAGTCATTTATCGAAAGCTGGGTTGGTGCTCGAAATGACCTTCCAGCACGAGAAAACGGTTGGGATAGTTTCATTCGGAGTGCCGGTCCCCCACCAGTGAGAACAGACCGTGGATGGCTTCTTTTCTATCATGCCATCAGCGAACGCGATCCCGGCCGTTATCAACTTGGCGCGATGCTGCTTGATCTTGTTGAACCGACAAAAGTTCTCTACCGTGCAGCAGCACCGGTGCTCTCCCCAAATGAACAATATGAAAACCATGGAAAACCCGGCATTGTGTACGCATGTGGTGCCGTGGTTCGCCATGGTGAACTATTTGTCTACTATGGAGGAGCCGATAAGGTGGTGTGCGTAGCAACAACACCGCTTAATGATTTTCTCGACGCACTTATTAAAGGAAGTCAGCCTGCGCTTGCTGATGTGGTGTCCGCGCAAACCACATAATAATAGTATGTTTGTCATTCGCCGAGAACCCCGTAACCCGCTCCTTTCGCCACAGCGCGAGCATCCTTGGGAATCACTTGCAACCTTTAATCCATCAGTTATCCGCGAGAAAGAGGGTTGGCGAATGTACTATCGCGCACTCTCAAACCCCGTTGCACTTGTCGCACCCTACGCGGGCCAATCAACCATCGGTGAAGCATTCTCTGAAGACGGCATACATTTCCACTCCCAACACCAAGTGCTCGTGCCGAGCGAATCATGGGATGCGTTCGGCTGCGAAGATCCGCGTGCGACAGTCTTTGAGGGTGTGACGTATCTTTCCTACACAGCACTGGGAGGTTTCCCTTTTTCAAAGGACAATATCAAAGTCGGCATCGCTGTTGCTAAAGACGGAATTAATTTCACTACTCGTCACTTAGTTACACCGTTTAACGCGAAAGCATTTGCTCTTTTCCCCGAGCGAGTTGGTGGAAAAGTTATGGCTATTCTCGCCGTTCATACGGATGAGCCGCCCGCTGAAATGTGTTTGGTTGCTGCTGACTCCGTTGAGGATTTCTGGTCACCAGACTTTTGGAAGACATGGTATCAGAACTGGCAGTCGCACAAATTACCCTTAAAGCGAGACGATAAAGACCATGTAGAAGTTGGGAGCATACCAATACTCACCGAGGACGGCTGGTTGATGTTGTATTCATACATTGAACATTATTTTGGAGGAGGCGAGCGTGTTTTTTCTGTTGAGGCTGCCCTGCTTGATCGAGACGACCCGTCCAAAATCATCGGCCGTACTGAATCCCTCTTAGTTCCGGAAGAAATCTATGAACACTATGGTGTTGTCCCTGATATTGTGTTCCCTACAAGCACAACCTTCGGCGATACCGATCGGCTTGATATTTGGTACGGTGCCGCTGACACTGTCTGTGCGAAAGCAAGTGTAAAAATACCTGATTTGCTTCGCGCACTTGATCCTAAACGCCCCGCCCGTACCTTTATTCGCGCTGAACAAAACCCCATTTTGAAGGCCCAGGGTTCTAGCTTTGAAAGTTGTTTAGTTTTCAACCCGGCCGCTATTGATCTTAAAGGCTCTGTATACATTCTCTATCGTGCGATGGATGCAGTAAATACTTCGACCGTCGGCCTCGCGATTTCAAAAGATGGTGTGACGATTGACGAACGCTTGCCGCAACCCATCTACGCGCCTCGAGAAGATTTTGAAGCAAAGCTTGGCAGCTCTACTGGAAATTCTGGATGCGAAGATCCCCGTATCGTACGCATTGACGACACTCTCTATATGACGTACACAGCATACGACGGCGTACACGCTCCATCCGGAGCGCTTACGACCATAAGTGTTGATGATTTTCTAGCTCGAAAGTTTGATCGTTGGAGCAAACCGTTCCTTCTAACACCTGAAGGTGTTGATGATAAGGATCTCGCTCTGCTTCCGGGGAAAATCGATGGAAATTATCTGCTGTACCATCGCATCAGCAGCCGCATTTGTGCCGATCTTGTCCCAAACCTTGTTTCAGGCAAGCGCGTGAGTCGTTGTATCGAAATTATGGGACCGCGACATGGCATGTGGGATGGAGTGAAAGTCGGCAGCGCCGGTCCACCGATTCAGGTTGGCGACAATTGGCTGATGATTTACCACGGCGTATCGCACCACGGGAAATACCGTCTCGGTGCCGCGCTTCTCGATCCATCTGGAACCTCAGTGCTTGCACGTACGGCTGATCCGGTGTTTGAACCCTTGGAACTTTATGAAAAGGAAGGAGAAATTCCAAATGTAGTATTCTCATGTGGTGCTATTGTCCGAGACGACAAAATATATCTCTACTACGGCGGTGCCGATAAAGTTATTGGTGTTGCAGTCGGTTCTATGTCTCACATCCTCAGCGCGCTTCAATAAACAATGGAGAATTTAAAACTCATCATGTTTGACCTCGACGGCACGCTCGCTGAGAGTAAACAGCCTCTTACGAGTGAGATGGCAGGACTGCTTGCGCGCCTCATGGAAAAGAAACGTGCGGCGGTTATCTCTGGTGGTGCATTATCTCAATTTTTGAAACAGATTGTCGATCAGCTACCGAAAAAAGCAAATCTCTCTAATTTCTATCTCTTGCCAACGAGTGGTGCAGCGCTCTACGAATACAATGCGGGAGAATGGAAGAAAATTTACGAGGAGCAACTCTCGTTGAAAGACGTGGGGCTTATTGAAGCAGCAATGCGCGACGCCGCGGCTGCAACTGGTCTTATCGATTTTTCAAAGCCCGCCTATGGGGAACGCATTGAACATCGTGGCGCGCAAGTAACCCTCTCGGCACTTGGACAACAGGCTCCCATCGATGAGAAAAAAGCATGGGACCCCGATCATGCAAAACGATACGCACTTCGAGCCCAGATCGCTGAGCGGCTACCGGCATCAGAATTTTCGACGCGCATGGGTGGTTCGACGAGTATCGACGTGACTAAACACGGCATCGACAAAGCCTATGGTATTAGGAAACTGTGTGAGCGTATTGGAATATTTGAATCCGAAGCGCTCTATGTGGGCGACGAGCTACAAGCAGGAGGTAACGATGAGGCCGTTTATAAAACCGATGCGCAGGTCCAAGCCGTGTCTAATCTCGAAGATACTAAGAAAATTATTGCTTCATTGCTTTCTTAGACGGTAATCACACACAGCATATTCGTGGAACCGGGTACTCCGAACATAAGTCCTGCGGTGACGACCACATGATCACCTGATTTTGCCAGTTCGCGTTCAAGTAGAAATCGGGACACGAACTCAATAACCTCATCAGTGGTCTTCCCTGCATCAGCAAGAAAAGGATACACGCCTCGCACGAGCGTGAGACGCTCAACAGTCTGTTGATTAGGAGAAAGCGCGATAATGGGACAGAGAGGTTTGAAACGCGCAACCATTTGCGCTGCAGTTCCTGATTCCGTAAGCGCAACAATGGCGGTAGCGCCAATATGTTCGCAGGTATCTACCACCGCCGTGCTGATCGTATCGACAATGCTTGTCGCCGCTACCGGAATTCGTGGGAGACTTGCCTCAACAGTTTCAGCGATACGCGTCATCATCTCTACCGCCTGTACAGGATATTTCCCGAGCGTGCTCTCTTCAGAAAGCATGATGGCGTCCGTACCGTCAAAAATAGCGTTTGCTATATCAGATACCTCAGCGCGCGTCGGTACCGGACTGTGTATCATCGACTCAAGCATTTGTGTCGCAGTAATGACAGGCTTCCCAAGCATATTCGCCTCCCGAATGATGCGTTTCTGCAAAAGCGGCACCTGTTCTGCGGGAACTTCTACTGCAAGATCGCCGCGCGCTACCATTGCTCCGTCAGCCACTTCAAGTATCGCGCCCAGATTATCAATAGCCTCTTGGGTCTCAATTTTTGCGATGACTGGAATTATTTTGCCGGCATCTTTAAGGATCTTTTTCAATGCAAGCACGTCATCTACACGGCGAACAAATGACAGCGCAATCATATCGACGTCGTGACTCATGCCGAACACAAGATCCTTCATATCTTTTTCAGTAATAGAAGAAATGGAAAGGTATGCCCCCGGTACGTTCACGCCTCGTCTGCCCTTCAACTCTCCGCCAACAAGTACCTTGCAGTGTATGTCTGTTCCCTCAACTCGCTCGACGATGAGTTTCTTTTTCCCGTCGTCGAGCATAATGATGGAGTCTTTTGAGACCTCTTGCGGAAGCGCTGGGTAGTTTATGTAAAATCGACTGGCATCGCCAACAACCTCCTTGCTCGTAATAATGAGTTTCTTTCCTTCCTCGATGGTAATACGTTCAGTGGTGTATTCACCGGTACGAATTTTGGGTCCAGAAAGATCGAAAAGGATTGCGACCGGCACGCCGAGTTCTTTCGCGACCTTCCTTATATTTACAATCCGAGCTCCTTGCTCAACATGATCCCCGTGACTCATGTTGAGACGCGCGACATTCATGCCGGCTTTGATAAGGGTAGAAAGCATGTCCGGCGATTCGCTCGCCGGACCAATGGTCGCAACTATCTTAGTTTTCTTTATTTTTGACACCATAACGAGTGTACATTCTAACACGCTCGTTACAAAAAGTAGAGCCTACCTATTCGCTACGTGCCAGCCGTACCAGCCGAATCGTTTCAAAAGAATAGCGGCCACGAAGCGCATGGAACACCGGTGCTAATAGTTCAGAGCCGGCAGTAGAAAGCGCTTCGTGAATTTCATCCGTTGCACCTAAATCCGGTAAGAGATGTGCGAAGTCGGTACGTGTTAATTTCCCAATGGAGGCAAGTTCCTCTAAATGTTTGACGATTGTTGAGACGGTAAGCGCTCGCGCTTTGGCGACTTCGGAGAGCGATTTCCCATCACGCGCTGCGGACAGCGTTTCAGCCAATCTCCCAGGTAAATTCTTTGCGGTTTTCCCCTTTACCTGTTTAACTGTTTCCCCTTCAGACCAGGCCCCGCCAAGAGCTTTAATAAACTTCTTTTGCATACCGACTACCTCATGTGTGGACATGTCTGAAAATGATTCTCTCGCGGCGTTCGATGCCGCGCGAAAACTTTTATCTTTTTCCAAAATTTCCGGATGCACTTCAAGCGCACGGGCGTTCAAACCTATAAGAAATAGCCCAGCCAACCTACGCACGCGAGAGAGAGCGACGTATCCCTGGCCATATTCAAAGGCTTTTGAAAGATCTATCACGGCTGAGTCCATACTCATTCCCTGACTCTTGTGGACCGTCATCGCGTACGCAAGACGAAGCGGCACTTGCGAGATACTTGCGCGTACCTTGCCTTGTTCCTCGAGTTGCCACTCCATCGGCTCTGTAGCCACATGGAGACCGTCTTTTGTCTCAATAATGGGCAGTCCTGCTGCATCCCAACCATTCACGACACCGAGCGTTCCATTGACGAATTTTCCCTGCGGAGAATTCTTAGTGAACATC
>JAHFMQ010000050.1 GCA_023267775.1 Candidatus Kaiserbacteria bacterium
TCAATTTGCCGTAGAACGCGCTCCGGCGAGGTCAGACGACCCCGATCATGCCACTGGCCCTTTTTGTCTATATAAATGTCGTGTGCCACGTATCGTTCACTCGGAAGGTTCGCGAGAATAGCCGCGCCGGTCTTAAGCGACACCTCATGTTCGCGTGACGGCCCGCCCCGCAACACGCCGACGATGGTTTGCATGTCGGAAGTATACCAAACCTGTAAACCCTAGATTTATTTCGTACGCAGGGAGCGTGAGCGTGCGGCTCTGTGTCGAGCGAGTGAAAAACGATGTGCCTCACTGTTTGCTAATACAGCATCCGCTTCGGTAATGCTGGCGCGCGCCGCGCCAATAACTTCACGAGGGCGATGTCGTTCATCTTTCACCACTGCCGCTACGGGAATTTTTACGTCTGCTGATGCGAGAACTTCTTCCGCAGCCTTTTTGTGTGTTGAACCACCGTCTACCACGATTGCCTGCGGCAACGGCCATTCAGGATGTCTGAGACGGCGCGAAAGAAGTTCTTTAAGTGAAGCTATGTCATCATTTTTTTGTACGCCACGGATATTAAACGTTCGGTACGCTGATTTTACTGGTATGCCAGTATCAACGACCGCCATAACGCCAATAGCATTGGTACCAGAAAGATGTGCTGTGTCATACGCTTCTATCCGGTATCCACTATTTCCTGCTATAGCAGTATTTAAGGGATACCTGTTTTCATCTTTAATGAGCGATACGTCCTGTATGTGATCGAGAGCAAACAATTCACGTCGGGCAGTTGAAGCATCCTCAAAACGTTCTTCTTTAGCGGCGCGCGTCATTTCTTTTTCAAGAGTTTTGCGCAATTCTTTTCCGCGTCCGCTCAAAAATAACATCACGTGCCGTATGGTCTGACCGTATTCTTTTGCTCCATACACCCGTGGGTATTGTTTGATCTGCGTATTAAATTCAATTTTTGCCGCTTGGTGCTTACTCTGTGTGCCAATCGGTTTTGGTGTGTCGAAAAATGGAAAAATGCGACGAATGAGTCGTAACCCTTCTCGCAACTGCTCGCCCGAAGGAAATGGGCCATACAATGCTTTTATTTTTTGTCCGTCGGTCGATCGCTTGTTTTTAAAATCAAGATCTTTCCCGCGAATAACGAGTACGCGAGGAATCTCTTCTTCGGTAACGACAGCGTAAAGAAACGTTTTATCGTCTTTCCCTTCGGCGTTTGCCGATGGATGATATGTTCGTATGAGTGCCGCTTCGTGCACCAGAGCTTCAAGTACAGTTGGCGTCGTTTCGTGTGCGATCCGATCTGCTTTTGTCACCATATCGACGATGCGCGGACCACGAGTTGCAATCAGATCGTCATCGAAATACGAGCGCACCCGATCACGAAGACTCGTCGCTTTACCGACATAAAGAACCCTCCTCCCCTGCTTGAAAAGGTAGACCCCCGGTACGTCGGGTAAATTATATTTTTGTAGATCTTTTTTTTGCATAACGTTGTAGAGCTTTCGATAGATACTCTCCCGTGTAGGAACCTTCGGTGTCGGCGACTTCCTCCGGTGTGCCTTTTGCAATGACTTTCCCGCCACCCACACCACCTTCGGGACCAAAATCTATAAGGTAATCAGAGCTTTTGATGACATCGAGATTATGCTCAATCACGACTACCGTGTTCCCGCGCAGCACGAGTTCTTGGAGAATTTCAATGAGTTTTCGAACATCCTCGTAGTGAAGTCCGACGGTTGGCTCGTCAAGCAAGTAGATCGTCTTCATACTCATCGACCGATAGAGTTCGCTTGCGATTTTCACGCGCTGAGCTTCCCCACCGGAGAGCGTCGTCGCGCTTTGCCCGAGCGTTAAGTATTCAAGTCCGGTTGAGTTCAGGCTCGTGAGTCGTTCCTGTATCGCTGGAATATCAGCAAAGAATGTCTCAGCTTCCTCAATCGTCATTTGTAACACTTCATGAATTGTTTTTCCGCGGAAGGTCACTTCGAGCGTTTCTTTCATAAAGCGCTTACCCATGCAGATATCACACGTCACATAGACAGTCGGCAGGAAGTGCATCTCAACCGCGATAGAACCGTTCCCCTGGCAAGCTTCGCAGCGGCCACCAGGGACGTTGAAGGAGAATCGTCCCGGTTTCCATCCGCGAGCGCGCGCCTCGTGAGTCGCGGCAAAGAGATCGCGGATGTGCGTGAAAGCTCCGGTATAGGTCGCGGGATTTGAGCGTGGCGTACGCCCAATCGGCGATTGGTCAATGAGAATCGCTCGGCCAACATACTCCGTACCGGTCATTGATGCGACATGTTCGAGCTTCGCTTCGCGGCGTGCGAATCGCGATGCAATATTTCGATGCAAAATATCGTATAAAAATGTCGACTTGCCGCTCCCCGATACGCCAGTAATACAGACGAGTTTCCCAAGCGGCACATCAATATTCTGATTTTTCAAATTATGAAGCGTTGCGCCGCGCAATTTAATCCAACCCCTATCGCTCGTGCGACGGGATTCTGGTACCGCTATTTCCTTTTCCTGCCGCAGATACGAAAGCGTAAGTGAGTCGCTCTCGTTCTTTTTCGCTGTCAGAAGCTCATCAAGCCATCCAGATGCAACAACATTTCCGCCGTGAATACCTGCGCCCGGCCCAATGTCCACAATATAATCGGATGAATAAATAGTGTCCTCGTCATGCTCAACAACGATAATAGTGTTGCCGAGTTCTTTCAAAACAAGAAGAGTCTTGATGAGACGGTCGTTGTCGCGCTGATGAAGTCCTATCGTCGGCTCGTCGAGCACATAGAGCGCGCCAGTAAGACCGCTACCGAGCTGCGAAGCGAGGCGGATGCGCTGTGCCTCCCCTCCCGAAAGCGTCGCAGCCGAACGATTCAGCGTGAGGTAATCGAGACCGACATTCAGCATAAAAGTGAGACGGCTGCCGATTTCTTTCAAAATAGGTGCGGCAATATCCTTCTTCATCTCTGAAAGTTCGATGGAGTCGATAAAGTCTTTCGCGTCTCTAATAGAAAAATTCGTGAAATCGACGATACTTTCCCCAAGTGTTTTATCTTTCTTGCTTTTGAGGTATACGCGAAGCGCTTCCGGACGTAGTCGCTTCCCCTCACAGACAGGACAAATTTCTTCAGAAAAAAGAGATTCGGTGCCAAGTCCGTGGCACGCGGGGCATGCCCCATAAGGTGAATTGAAAGAAAAAAGACGTGGCTCGACCTCTGGAAAGGATGATCCGTCTTCTGGACAAATAAATTTTGAGGAAAGAGTCTCGAGAGTGCCGTCAGCGTGCTGGATCTTTACAAGACCGTCGGCCTGCTTAAGCGCAAGCTCGAGCGCCTCGGAAAGGCGCTCGCGTGCGCCTTGAGTTGAGCGCGCAAACTCCGATACATAAATAGAGTCAACAACGGCGTCGATGCTGTGACGCTTGTTTCTATCGAGCACAATTTTTTCTCGAAGCGATTGCGGTTTTCCGTCGATAATGACCTTTTCAAATCCTTTGCCAAGCAGGTCGTAGAGTAGTTGGTAGTACTCTCCTTTTCTGCCGACTACGACTGGCGCATAAATAGTAACGGCGCTTTTATCGACGGCTACACCCATAACAGAGGTGCTTGTCCCTTTACGTTTAGCCTCCACGCGTTCGAACACCATTTTAATCATTTCTTCTTTTGAGAGACGGACGATGGGCACGTCATGATGGATGCAGTATGGTTGGCCCGCACGCGCGTACAGAACACGAAGATAATCATAAATTTCCGTAACGGTCGCGACCGTTGACCGTGGATTATTTGAGCGACTCTTTTGATCTATTGAAATTGCTGGTGAGAGACCACTGATTTCATCGACGTCCGGTTTCGACATTTGATTAAGAAATTGTCGGGCATAGGCAGAAAGTGATTCGACGTAGCGACGTTGCCCTTCCGCAAAAATGGTATCGAACGCAAGGGAGGATTTGCCGCTCCCGGAGAGGCCCGTAATCACGGTCATAGCGCCACGCGGCATTTCGACCGTGATGTTTTTGAGATTATGGGTACGCGCGCCTTTAACCTTGAGCCAATCGCTCCCGTGTCGGTGTGCACGCTCTTCTGATTTTTTGTTTTTCATGCGATTTAGCAAAATCGTGTCGCGTTTATGTCGATTTGAACGCGACCATCCTGCCCATGGCGGGGCAGGTACAGTGTGACTATACCACTTTCAGGCCGTACAGACTATGAGATCTTTATGTTCTCTAAAATTCAATGAAAGAAGGGACAATATTCACAACGATTGGTTGGGTTGTGGGCGAGCATGTGAGCGCGTACGTGGTTTTGATAGTTACGATATCAACAATCGAGCCGGTAATTGATGTTCCTGATTTCGTAAGTGGCTGCCAGTTGTCCCCATTTCTTGTAATCGTACACGTCGCGGCGTTACTAATATCCCATTTTACGGTCGTCTTCCCGCCGCTTGCAACTCGATTTGGTACCGCTGAAAAAACGTTAACGAAAGGTTGGCGTACAGTTATAGTTATAGGTAACGAATCAATGGAGAGCATCCCGCTTGCGCAGGTAACCATATAATTTGTGTTGTTCGCAAGCGGTCCCGTTGGTGCATTACCAGTAGTTGCACCGCTTGTGGGCGGCGTATTTCCTCCGAATTGGCAAGACCCAGCATCAGGGAAAGCTCCCCATGTCAATGTAACGGTGTCACCCCAATCAATAGTGTAGTTACTGGCAGTCAGAGTTGGCCTTGGAGGACCGACTACACTAAACTCGCGACCGTTTTCCGCAGTTCCACTCATG
>JAHFMQ010000051.1 GCA_023267775.1 Candidatus Kaiserbacteria bacterium
ATGAATGAAGATCGAGATATCGAGGACCTTATCGAGATTAATGACGGGAGAAAACCAGCTATCAGTAAGAAAACGCGGGTACGAGATTGTGTAAAACACGCGCACAAATTTCTCACCAAGCTCGATTTCGCGTGAACTGATTTTCAGCGCCGTTGGCGCGATGGTGTCGACGAGGTCGAGTGAACCTTGTTGATAAATTCCTTTCGGAAGAACCGGCGTAATTCCCGTAGTCTCTTCTTTCTTTTTTCTATTGAGAAAATCAAGTAGTGCCATACAATTATCCGAGACGAATCGGGTTCTCAAGTTCCCCTGGATTAAACGATCGGTAGAGGAGCTCGATCACCTCCTCAGTGCCAAGCGGAACAGCGCGCACACCGGTACCCGCCAATCCGCCGATGATAAGTGAGAGACGCTGTTCGAGCTGCGCGCGATCTTGTTCAAAGGAAGTCTGTGCCGCTGTACTTTTTGCAGACGCAGTACTTTTACTGAAAAAACTGATGGCGCGAGTGGCAGAAACATGTGGTGCATACGGTACGATGATATAAAAAGATTTTGTCATAATGTTTGCCCGGTCGGCAAATGAACGGATAAACTCGATATATTCCCGCAACTGAATCCGCATCAATTCACTTTTTTGTTCAGGGGCTTTTTCTCCAAGAAGTGCGAGGTACGGGCGCAGGTCCATTTTGCGTGAATTCACTAAAATTTGAATTGAAAAATCAATGGTGTTGAGAAAATTTTGAAAACCAAGAATGATCGCGTGTTGTTCATCTTCTGATTTCAATCCGAAGTTTACGGACGAGCAGAGCAACACCCCTCTATATCCACCATCTTTTAGAATAATGGTCCCATTCCGGATCTCTTTAACCGGGACAAATTGCTGCGTGGCGCTTGATGTTTTGGTAGCCATATTTATGTCTCAGACTGAATACTAGCGTCTGGGTTTTTGACATCGAGTGACCATGCGAGCTCAGAGAGTTTTCCACGAGTTAGTTTGGGGGTACTGCGTGCTTCGCGAAGAGATGCTTCTTCAGTTGCTGCGGCTGCAGCAACGGCGGCGATCTTCTCTTCCATTTTCTTATCAGTACGATGCTGCCACAAGAAAAGTTTTGAGCTGGTGAAATAGTTGAAACCAGCTTCAAGTATCGCGATAAAAGGTTTTCCGTTTACTTTGTAGAATGCAAGTGCCGCGGCAAACGCAACGACCGGAGCAGAACAGAGGAGTGCAACTATAAGTGGTAGGTAGGCAAAAAATACGATGCAAAGTCCACCCGCCCCGGCGATATAAATGAATTGTTTCAGAGTCAAGGGTCCAATGATCTTGTCCTCGACGTCGATAAACTGCGGCACATGGTACTCCATCCCCTCTAGTATATCAGCCTCAACAGAGTCCTAGTGGCGCATTCTGCGCGTTTACGGGGAAAATGAACCTACGAAGCTTTTGCCGAGAAGACTTGTTCTAACGTGGCACCCTGCGGATATGAAATGAGTTGAGGGTTGAGCTCCCACTCCTTTCGAGCGGCATCAATAACACTCCATGACTCAAGTATTTCCTCATTCGAAACGAAAAAAGTATCATCACCTCGAAGGGCGGCAAGGAAAATATGTTCATAGGCACCATAGAAATCCGTTTCTTTCGTTGGTTGGATTTTGAGGACCATACGCTTCATGCCATGCGTCTGTTCCGTACGGTACGTAATAACAATTTCAGTTTTTTTCTCGGCGAGAGCTTTCCCTGTGGTAAGTGTGATTGGCACATCCATCCAGCGCGGGTCGGTAGAAAAGAGCATGAGAGAAGCAAATGTCTCAACCGTAGAGGTCAGATCACCCACCTCCTCTCGGTATCCTTCGTATTGCCCGCGAAATATCTTGTTGGGAGCAACATGAAGCGTTTTTAAGAATTCGCTCCGTGCGTGAGGAATGCTTCCTTTGGCATTGACATGCGGCAGGGTCATCATCGTAAGCGCAGCAAGTTGCATCAGATGACTTTGGATAACATCGCGAATTGCCCCCGTCTGTTCGTAGAACACGGAACGGCCTTCAATACCAATGGTTTCGCTCGCAATAATATCGACACGTTCGACGTGCTCGCGTCGCAAGGAATGTTCGAAAGGAATATCAGTCTGTCGAGATACAATAATCTCTTGAGCTTTTTCTTTCGCGAGATAATGATCGATGCGATAGACCGCGTCTGCAGCAAAGGACTTTTCTATGTGCAAAGCAAGTTCTCGCGCGCTCGTTTCGTCGGCACCGAATGGTTTTTCAAGAAGAAGTTTCGTGTGCGGCATTTTCGCGAGACCCGAATCACCTAATCGTTCGATAATGGGCCACGCTGTTTGAGGTGGCACGGCTAGATACCAAAGATACTGAGGTTTCCCAAGAGCATGTCCCAGACTTTTTACGTGCTCATGTAAGTGAACATAGTCCTCCTTTTCGGTAAGTGACATCGAATACAGTTCAATATACGGACGTACGAGCTCTGTGTCGGTGGCGTGTTCAAGAATTTCATCAAGCGTGATGGTTTTTTGTCGGGTAATGCCGATGATGCGAAATTGCTGCGGCAAAGCACCTTCAGCAGACAGTCGGGCAAGTGCAGGAAGTAATTTTCGTTTCGAGAGATCTCCCGTAATACCAACGATGATGAGGATGCTCGGTGCGGTTGCATTCATGGAGCATGACGCCAGCAGTCCTCAATAGTTACTTTTATTCCGCACTCCCTTTGATATCCTTGGACTGAAGCGGGCTTTCGATTCCCGGTGACCATTTCGCACGAATAGGACCAAACTTTTTTTCATACTCTTCGACTTGGTGCGTTAAGCTTTGCACGAGCCGTTTCATGTGCGGGGGCGTTAGTGCGTAGGCGTTTGCTGTTTCGCCCACACTCATAATCATGACAAAATTTTCTTCCGAGTGACCAGCGACGACATTTTCACAGAACTGTTTAGGGATTTTATTGAAGTCCATAGATACACTATATACTCATGCCCGTAATGAGTCCAAAGAGCCACTGGATGAGCATAAAGAATGGACCTGATAATACGTACGAGAAGAGAATGAGGAAAAGAATTAAGGAAACGGGACCGGCCGAGCGCATCTGCTGTTCAAAGCGAGTAATGCCTGATGAGAGATGCCACGGAAGTATGGAACGCAGGACGGTAAATCCATCAAGCGGCGGGAAAGGGATGAGATTAAAAAGACCAAGAAATAAATTGGTTAAGGCGATAATTCCCGCGATAGTAATGGATGTACTATCAAAACCAGCTTGCTGACCAAATCTTACGATGAGACCAAAAATAATTGCGAGGAATATATTTGTGGCACTGCCGGCAATAGCAACAAATGCTTCGCCCCAGCGCTGATTTTTTAAATTGTAAGGATTGTACGGCACCGGCTTTGCCCAACCGAAAAGTATTGGAGAATTGGTTGAAATAAGAAGTATGGGAATGATGATTGAACCCATAAGATCGATATGAGGTATTGGATTGAGCGTAAGACGCCCAGCAAGACGCGCGGTCGGGTCGCCAAGCGAGTTCGCGGCGTATCCATGAGCTACTTCATGGGCAATGATAGAAAGGATGAGAATGACGAGTGAAAGAATGATACCCATATTTGCTGGTTTCGTCCTGTATGCTACCATGCGACGACTATGGCACGCGCCTGCGAAATAACCGGAAAGAGCACGCAAATTGGCGGGCGGTATTCAAACCGCACTCGCGCAACGCAATTTAACCCTGTGGGGAAGGTTCGCCGAAAGGCCAATCTCCATAAGCGCCGCATTTACGTCCCTGAACTCGGCAAGACAGTCATCGTAGATGTTTCGATCAAGGGCCTCAAGACCATTAAAAAGAACGGCGCATTTGCGGCCCTCTCAAAAGCTGGAGTCATTTAGTCGTTTTTTGTAACCGTTTCTCCATTTAAACTGTAGACACCTAGAGGTGTTGTTGAAGAGACCGTAAGTGAGGACATACCGTACGAAATAATAACCACATGAGGCGAGAGTACTACGACACGTACGGCATGATTGAAAAGTAATTCCGCACCAAAAGGAACACTTCTTTCCTGCAGACCTTTTTCTAAATGTATTGCAGTAGAGAGCGAGGATTCCATGCTTGGGGATCCTTGCATAGCAGAGCGAATGACTGTAGCGACGTGATAGCGACTCATGACATCTTGAAATCCTCCAGCATCACTTACTGTTGGGTCGGTGAGTATCACGGTATCAATCGATTGCTGCCACGGAGGCAGTTCTTCGCCGAGTACTCGAAGAATGCTTGCGTCAGATCCAGTATTGACAAGAAGTGTGTGGCGAGCAGGGTCACGCACCAGAACTACAGTTCCCTTCCCTGCTTCGCGTATAGTTGCTACAAGTTTTCCATGCGCAAAAATTGTTTGATACATAAAAATATTTGCCGTAATAAGAATGATGAGACAAGTCAGCAAAAACCATCCATTTTTTAAAACTTGCATAAGTCTGACAATTATAGTATAGTCCCTCTAGAGGTAAACAAAGGAGGTATTCTGTGAGATCTGAGATTCTTCGGAAGCAAGCTGAAGAGGCGTTTCAGAAGAGACGGGCGGCGCAACTAACCAAACAGTTCGGCGCCGAACGGGCAGAGAAGATTCTCGCACTCATCAGGCGTTTTGAAAGTTCTCTCGGGAGCACACACTAAAGCGCTCGCGGATACGTATGTACCGCGAGCGCTTTTGATTTACGAGCGTACGTATTAAGCTGCTTCAGCGTCGCCGCGATACATCT
>JAHFMQ010000052.1 GCA_023267775.1 Candidatus Kaiserbacteria bacterium
TTGGAAGTGTACTATGAACGAAAGTACATGGAACTTTTTATTTTTATTGGGGGAATAATTGTGATAGCAATGCTGTCCAATTTGAGTGGTCGAGTAAAAAAACTCGAGCAGAGTCTTAAACAAGGTACTATTAAGCTCATACCTGAGCCTAATTACCAACCACAAACACCACAATCAACACCTACTCAAGCCCCAATACTTGAGTATATTAAGCAACAAGTTACACAAGGTGTGCACAGAGATGAAATTAGAAATACGCTCATAGCGAACGAATGGCACACAACGGACATTGAGAACGCATTGAATTCAGTTACTCCATTAACCCCAATAAACCAATCTGTCTCCGCGCCCCAAGTGATCGAATCAACACCAATCGATGAATTCATAGTGTGGTTTAAGGAAGATTGGTTGCTTAAACTTGGGGCGTTATTATTACTCATAGGTTTTGGTTGGCTTACTACGTACGCGTTTCTTAATAACTGGATTGGACCGATGGGCCGCATTGCTCTTGGCATCATTGCAGGCGTTATGTTTTTGCTTCTTGGGTGGTGGAGGATTAAAAAATATCTCCATCAAGGCGGTATTTTTCTTGTCCTCGGCTCCACTGTTGTTTTATTGACCATATTTGCAGCTCGAGAAATTTACGGATTCTTTACCCCAAGCTCCGCTCTCGCGGTGATGTTTTTGAGTACTGCTTTCGTCGCTCTCATGAGTATAAAATACAGTAGCCGCTCTCTTGCTCTCGCGAGTTTAATTCTTGCTGGTATAGCGCCATTCTTTACAAATTCCCCCACACCTGATTATGTGGGATTGTTCTCCTACCTTCTTGTTGTCGTATTGGGGGCAATTTGGATCGTCGGACTTACTGGAAATAGAGAATTGACCGCCGCGGCACTTATATTCGTGGTCTTCTACAGTTCCCCGCATCTTTTTTCTGTGGCATCCGTAGATAGGGATGTACTGCTTTTGTTTGCCTACGTTTTTGTAGCGATATTTTTCGTTACGAACACACTGGGACTCCTGAAGTTAAAGGATGACAAAATGACTCCCGATCTTATAACAGCAGCGGGCAACGGACTATTTCTTCTGTCTTGGATTAAGGTTGCCGCACCAGTTGAATGGCAGAGCTTGATAATATCGGCGTGGACGGTGGTGTTTGTGGTCGGTGCGTTCATGATATTTCGAATTACACAAAAACGAGAACCATTTTATGTCTATGCTGGAATTGGAATTGCAATGCTGGCCGCAGCAACATCTGCAGAATTAAGTGGTGCAACACTCACCATCGCTTATACGCTTGAAAGTGTCGCGATTTCTCTCATTGCGTATTCAATTCTCAAAGATACGCGAATTGCGGAGCGACTCAGTTTACTTTTGATATGGCCAGCGATTCTTTCTTTTGAAAACATTACATCCAGTGCATGGGCGTATGGCGTTTTCCATAAAGATTTTTTTGTCCTCCTGATTTTGGTACTGGCCTTTCTCGAACTAGGCTTGTTCTTCCAACAGCACAGAGGAGAAAATTCAGAAGAAGGAGCAAATACATGGCTGGTTATTGGATCAGCGTATGCGTACATACTACTATGGCTCTCCCTGCACGCCGCATTTCAGGAGGGTAATACCGCGACAATGGCTTCTCTGGCGGTTTACACCATAATCGGACTCATGGCATATTTCTATGGACTAGCAAATGACAAAAAGAATCTTCGGCATTACGGAGGGGTATTGATCGGGCTCGTGATTGCTCGGCTGTTTTTGGTTGATGTTTGGGAAATGGATCTGCCTGGTCGAATTACCACTTTCTTTCTTATCGGCGCAATGCTCATAAGCACAGCTTTCCTGGGCAAGAAAAAACAGAAGGAAAATATTCCTACGAGTGTTTAGAAAAGTATGAAATTAAAAATCGTACTGATACTTATTACCGCACTTAATTTTACAGGTGTTTTGGTGGCGAATGCTCAAGGAATGCCACAAAATATAGCCTCCTCCACAATCAGTGCGTACCGCTTTTATCAGGACTTCGATCATATTTCAATAAAAGTTCCGACGGTTGTTGAGACATCTTTCCCTAATGATTTTATTGAACAATTTTATTTCGCTGTTCTTGATAAAACTACAAACTCCTTCGAACCGTATTTTTTCAAACAGGAAACACTACTCAATCAAGTGCCGGTGTCGGTAAGCTCTAACCCGGCTATTCTTAGCACAAACCGTATGATCGATAATGATACGCAAACATATGCAGATTTTCCGTTACCTGACAATGCGCAAGGCACCGCTCAAATTATTCTATCAAGTGCAACCCCTATCGCCTCATCTGTCCTTGTAACACTGTTTGATAATAATGTTGCGCTACCAAATTCTGTAGAAATTCGTGCGTTGGTAGATGGTCAAAATAGAATCGTCGTTGCCAATCGGAGAATGGATCAACAGACTGTTCGTTTTCCTCAAACGACGTCAAAACAATGGTCAATTATTTTTACGTTCGGACAACCGCTTCGTATCAGCGAGTTGCGGTTGCTGCAAGATAATGCCAAAAAAACTAGCCAACGTACATTACGATTTTTGGCACAACCGTCTCATTCTTACCGCATCTATTTTGACCCTGATAGGTTATCACCAACTGCAGTCGGAGAATCTGGCAATTTAGTTTCCGCAAAAGACGTGCTCGTTGTTTCTGCCACTATTTCGCAAAGTAACTCAAATTATATTATTGCAGACGTAGATGGTGACGGCGTCCCTGACATTCGCGACAATTGCGTCTCTGTTCCCAATGCAGATCAGGTAGATTTGAATAACAACGGAAGGGGTGATGCCTGTGATGATTTTGATCAGGACCAGATAATTAATTCTAAAGATAATTGCCCCAACATCCCAAACTGGGACCAGAAAGACTCGGATGGTGATGGTATCGGAGATGCGTGCGATAATGAGGAAAGTAGGTTCACAGAACGACATACTTGGATTCCATGGGCAGGTATGGGTTTTGCAGCACTTGTTTTGATCCTACTTCTAGCCCTGACAGCAAGATCGACTCATGTTCCGAAACAGATAAATAACTAATGCGCCACTGTAATAAGAGGTGTCGAGCGACAGAGTACAAACACACTAAAATGTTTTTACTTCGGGCAATCTGCTATTCTAGGAAGCGGAGCTCTTTGATTAAATCTTAATAAGGAAGGAGGTAGGTAGTGATGATAAAGCGAAAAGAGCGGATCGACTTACCAAATGCTTTGTTAATGCTGGTGATCCACGTACTGGGGTTCTACGGTTTTTACAAAGCTTTCACGGGAGCGTATCAGAGAGAAACGATTATCCTCGGTGTTGTTATGTACTGCGTAAGCGGTCTCGGTGTCACCATCGGCTACCATCGCTACTTCACCCACCGTTCTTTTAAGTGTGGGGAAGTACTTCAAACAGTCCTTGCGATTTGCGGAACCATCGCCATCGAGAATAGTATTAAGAGCTGGGTTTCGGACCACGTAATGCATCATGCAAAAGTGGATACGGCGAAAGATCCTTACAACGCAACGAGAGGATTCTGGTGGTCACACATCGGGTGGATTCTCTTCAAGGATCCTGACAGGGAAGATCCGATGTACAGTGGCGCGGAACATTTAATGGACAATCCTGCGTCATGGATCGCTCGTCTCGTAGAGTTTCAGCACAAGTTTTACTACCCGCTCGTAGGTTTCTTCGTGTGGGGCGTGCCGATGCTCATCGCTTCTCTTTGGGGCGATATATGGGGCGGCGCTATTTTCGCGGGATTTTCGGCACGACTCATGACGTGGCACGGAACATTCTGCATCAATAGTCTTGCTCACTGGAAGCATTGGGGAAGCAGTCAGCCCTATTCACGCGCGAATACGGCACAGGACAGCCTGTTCGCCTCACTGCCTACTTTCGGTGAGGGGTATCACAACTACCACCACACATTTCCACGCGATTATCGAAATGGTCCACTCTGGTACAATTTCGATCCATCCAAGTGGATTATCTATTGGCTATCGCTCGCTAGTCTCTCCTGGGATCTCATTCGAGTTCCTCGAGAGAAAATAGAAGCAGCGCGTATTGCGACGTTAGCGGAGGCCGGTTAAATACAGGGCGTGTCTTATGAAAGACACGCCCTGGTTTTTATTTGCGCGGTATACCCCGTGAGATATTTTGTCAGCTTCGTCTCAGTGTATTTGAGCGGTTATCTCATGGGGTATACTTTCAACCACGCGTATGCTTTTCACTGGGAAAGGAGACAACGGCACAACTAAAACATTCGGCTGTAATCAGCAGCGAATCTCTAAATCGTCTCTCGTGCCGGAAGCGCTTGGCGCACTCGATGAACTCAATGCGTATCTTGGTTTTGCAAAAATGCGAAGTAGCAAAGAACCGCGCATTCAACATGCGCTACATGATGTGCAAGAAATACTTTTTATTATTCAGGCGCAGGTTGCAGGAGCAGATAAGAAAATAGGGAATGGAGTACTTCAGCAGACCGAGAAAATGATAAACGATATTGAAAAAGAAATTCCTCCGATCAAAGGATTTTCTATCGCGGGCGGGACCGAACTCTCAGCGATGCTTGACGTCGCACGGACTCTTGCGCGCCGCACCGAACGCAGGATCGTCGCGGCAACAGAAGCGAAGGCATGTACGCTCGGAAGCGAGACTATGGCGTATATGAATCGTCTCTCTTCGCTTTTGTTTGCGCTTGCGCG
>JAHFMQ010000022.1 GCA_023267775.1 Candidatus Kaiserbacteria bacterium
CCCTGACTCAATGGTGAACGGTTCTGTTTTCCCAGGTCCTGTTTCAACCGTCCCGGAAACAACGATAGTAACTCGAGGTTGTTCATAATCACCTCCTGATGCTTGAGGAAGGCCAGAAGCATCGTAAGCGGGTTTACCGGTACCCCTCACATAAAAAGTAAGAGAACTGATAGTAACTGACACGTCAGTGAGGGCGTATGGTATGTTATCAGCTCCTGTTTCCTGTATCGACCCATTAGAGAAACTATACGTTACAGACTCTTTCGATGCATTCTTAAATGTGAAACTATTTCCGCCGTTTATGCAGTCGTGCAAACCAATACAATTGTAGTCTGTCCCACTCCGTATATTGTATATCATGGTCTCAAGAGCAAATGACAGATTATTGATACCGACTGAAATTCCTTGGGCATGACGATTAATACCTATCATCAATAGATATGCTCCGGCAGCGAGCGTCATCACCAGTGTAAAAAGTCCGACCGCAACAATAAGTTCAACCAGAGAGAACCCCTTCTTAAGTTTTTTATTATCAAAAGGAAATATGGCGATCATGGTAATGGACAATTCGTTGCATTCGCAGAAATTGCTCCGGATTTTACAACTGACACATAGCGCGCAGTACCTCCGGGAGCTTCCACTTTCAGACACGCCTTCGTACCGCTTTTTGTACCGCCAGAATCAACGGCCGTTATCCATGGATTCGGATCGGGTCGAATGAAAATAATATTGAGAGCCGTCAGGCCATCCGCTGTACAGGACCAACTACTGGTGGTCGGGACGTAAATACAAAAGTCTGTGACTGTAATACTGTTCCCCAGTTTGTAGTTATTGACCAATACGTCATTATTGTCGTACACACAATTACCACGCTTTGCATCGGGGGCGTTCAAATCCCCTGATGGTGGTGCCGGGTAGCAAGTTCCAGGGTTATTTGAACTATCCTTAAAGAATATGAATGAGTCTGGTGATGCGTGAGAGAAATAAAGTCCGTATCCAACATTAGTCGACGAACCTCCAAGCGCTCGACTGCTCACACCAAACGTTTCCGCATAGCGCAGCGTAAGCGCAATGTCGTAGGCAGTATTTGCGAGAATTAACGTTCGATTGAAAGACGTTTGACTAGTAAGCATGACGCCAGAGATTATGGTAATGATCGTCATTACCACCATGAGCTCAATGAGCGTAAATCCTTTGTCATTTCGATTACGAATGTAAGAAGGTTTCAGCCAGTGATAAGTGCGAAGGGATTCCATTGTGTGAAAAAAGCAAGAAGGAAGCCGGCGGCAAGAAATGGCGCAAACGGCACCTCAACTCCCATTCTAGAGCCTCTTGGCCTCATCGCCAACACAACTATTCCAATAACTGCGCCTATCCAAAACGAAAAAATGAATCCGGGCAATGCCGCTCTACTGACTAGGAGTGAGAGACCGAATGCAAGCGGAGTGTCCGCAAGACCCATAGCTCGACCGCGCGATAAAAAATGGACAAGAGCGAGACTTCCTGCAATCAGGAGCGCTGTATACAGAGAGGAGAAAAAGTCCTCAGGAGAGGAAGCTGCGAGAAAACCTGTAATGGCCGCAGCGATGATAAATATAAAGAGAAGTGAGGTCGGCAAGATTTGATGAGCAAGATCATAGAGAACGAGGGCAAGTAACACTGAGATCGAAAGAAGCATGAATGGAAGCGCCACAACGAGACCGAGTGACGCATACACAAGAACGAAGAGTCCTCCGAGTAATAGTTCCGTGAGTGGCGATGCGATAGAAATGTAGGCACCACAGCAATGCGAACGGCCACCGAAAAATACGTAAGACAGAATGGGTACGAGCATATGTGGCGGTAGCGGCTCAGTGCACGCATCACATCGAGAACGGCCTGTGAGTATACTCTGGCCTGTGTTCAAACGGACGACGACGACTCCAATAAAACTCGCGACAATGGCACCAAAAATAAAAAGTACGATAGCAACCGGAAGAAGCATCCGGCTATCATAGCAGGAAACTCCCGATGTTCCGCAGATTTCCTGCCTGAATTACTTGGAGGTTACTTGGGGGTTTCACCCCCAAGTAAAGAAACTGGGATTACAAACGACATGCTATGCATGGTAGCAGAAGCCCGCGGCATAGCCGCGGGCTTCTGCTACAAAATCAGTGCTATACGATTATGATGGGCACGTATTTATCTGAGTCGTAGGGAGAGCGCCGCTTACCTGCTTCGATTTACCTGTCGAGTCAACGCACCAATAGGCGGTTGTCGTTGAGAGTGCCGCCGCCGCTAGGTAGGCTGAGCCGGTAGCGAGACAGTCAACATTGCCAATTCCGTTAGCTCCATCAGCGCCGAGCAAAGCACTGGTAATATTAGGATCACTGAACATACCTCCTGTGCAAGCAGTGGACGCTCCGGAAGACCAAGCTTGAGTACCGTAGCTATTGCTGTGATCACCGTAATAAATTTCTGCTTGAGTTCGAACAGTGCCAAGATTCGACTGAACGGCAGCATCACTACCCTTGTCGCGGGCGGTGTTAAGAGACGCAAGCACGACAGCCGAGAGAATACCTATGATAGCGATGACGACGAGTAATTCGATGAGAGTGAAGCCCCGATGATTTTTCATATATTTTTGGTTAATTGTTTAAGTTTAATTCCATTAAGGGCACGTTGTCACACCTGATCCCAGATTTGCACTAATTGCCTTTCCGCCGCCGCCGGAGTCAACGCACCAGTATCCATTGAGGCCTTGCGGGACGTTAAGCTTTATCGAAATAGCGTATGCACTCGCGGTGTTGTTACAGACGGGAGCTTGGTTACCAGCAGCTGTTGTTGCGCCATTAATAGCCCTCGTGATTAATAGGTCAGCAAAAACGCTTCCAGCAGTGCTGCATGATAGCGTTGCTGCGTTTCCGTAACTATTTACAGCTGTACTATTACTACCATAAAATATTTCTGCTTGAGATTGGATCGCCGCAAAGTCAGACTGGATAGCGGCATCATTGCCTTTTTGACGAGCAGTGCTAAGAGACGCAAGCACGACAGCCGAAAGGATACCAATGATAGCGATGACGACGAGTAATTCGATGAGAGTGAAGCCTTGGGAACGGTTCTTGTACATAATTAATTTTGTGCGGTTAATGTCTAGATTGTACGCCCTAGGGGGCAAATATAAAAACAAGGCTGTGGATAGTCTTCACCCTATAGAATTCGGCTTAAACTTATATAGCGCCTGCGAGATTGTAAATTGGTATAAGCACTGCGGCAAGAAGTGTACCGACCCCAAGACCTAGGAGCACAATCATGAGCGGCTCAATAAGGCTAACGAGTGTATCGACAGAATTATTGACCTCACGGTTATAGAACTTCGCGAGAGTGGAGAGCATCTTGCTTAGTTCTCCGGTTTCCTCGCCTACTTTCGTCATGGCAACCATGATACTGGGTATTTCAGAGTTCTTTGCGAAAGAATCAGAGATAGAAATACCCCCCCGTACGTCCGCACCTACCTGAACAAGTATATTGGAATAGACTGCGTTGTCGACGACAGCTCCAGTAATATCGATTGCCTCTACCACCGAAACGCCGGAGAGGAGCATGGTCGCAAAATTATCTGAGATTCGTGCGAGATAGAGTTTCCTGTAGAGGTCGCCAATATACGGGACGCTGATTTTCAAACTGTCCAATACAAATTTCCCATGCACAGTTTTCCTTAGTTGCCAGACATAAAAACCGGCGCCGACAAGCGCGATAAACAGGAAGATACCGTAGTGAACGATGAAGTTCGAAAAACCTATAACGATAGCCGTATATATCGGGATTTCCTGGCCGGAATCGATAAGCACGGCGCTGATTTTCGGAATAACGAGTGCGAGCATGAGCGCCATCACTCCGAAGAACACTGTCACAACGAAAGCAGGATAGATGAGAGCATTTTCAGCTTTACTAATAAGATCATACGAGCGGTCGAGGTAATCGGCGAGATACATAAACGTCTCCGACAATTTGCCGGATTCCTCCCCTGCGCGAACCATATTTACATAAAATGGCGAGAATACTTTTGGGTGCCGTGAAAGAGCTTTGCTGAGCGGGCTTCCGCCTTGAATATCGTCTCCAACTGTTGAAAGAATCGTTGCAAGTTGTTTATTTTCGACCTCAGAAGCGATGAGCCGAAATGCGCGAAGTGCAGAGACCTGGGCCTCAAACAATGTCGCTATTTGGCGAGAAAAAATAACAACTTCTTTATTGGAAACTCTCCCGAGAAATGACAAATCGATATTGAAAAGTTTTCGCGCTTCAGTCGACTCGATCGACGAAATGATAAGGCTGCGTCGCTGAAGGGCCGATACCGCAATCTCCTTAGACGGCGCTTCAATGGTGCCGTCTCGCTCATGGCTGTCCTGATCAATTGCGTGATATTTGAACAACATATGTTAGAGATAGCGTTCGAATGTTTTTGGATCCATCGCATGCTCATACGCGTGCTCAACGGTAACTTCTCCGCGACGAACAAGGTCTGCGAGCGAGCGATCCATGTCGATCATTCCCTCTTGCGAAGAGATCTGGATCACTGAAGCGATTTCGTGCGTTCGTGAGTCGCGAATCAGCGTACTCACGGCATTATTGTTGATCAGGAGTTCATACGCCGGGATGAGCCCTCCTGAGACTCGTGGAATAAGTCGCTGGGAAAAGATGCCAATGAGAGAACCTGCGAGTTGAACGCGCACTTGGCTTTGCTGTTCGGCAGGAAACATATCAATGATGCGGTCGATAGTCTGCGCCGCACTGTTCGTGTGAAGTGTCGAGAGGACGAGATGCCCGGTCTCTGCAGCAGTCACCGCAGAGGAAATAGTTTCATAATCACGCATTTCGCCAACCATGATGACGTCGACATCTTCTCGAAACGTGCTTTGCAGCGCGGTATGGAAATCTTTGGTATCAACATGCACTTCACGCTGATGGATGAGTGACTTTTTTTGCGCAAATAGGTACTCGACTGGGTCCTCAATGGTAAGTATGTGTTCGGCGCGAGTATCGTTAATACGATCGATCATCGTCGCAAGTGTGGTTGATTTACCATGCCCCACCGGCCCCACAACGAGGAAAAAGCCTTGTTTCCTCTGAGTGAACACTTCAAGCACCGAGGGGAGATTGAGTTCAGAGAAAGTGCGGATCGCGTGTGGAATGAGACGAAGAGCGAGCGATGTTGTCCCTTGTGAACGATACCCGTTGATGCGGAAACGTGTGTCTGCTTTATGCGCATAAGAAAGATCGATCGTCTGATTTTCGACGTACGATTTCCAACGCTCTTCAGTGACGATGCTTTGGAGCATCGCCTCAGTTTCTTTATTCGTTAACGGCGGATATTTTGAGAGAGGAATGAGGGAGCCTGATACACGGATCATCGGTGAACCACCGACGTACAAGTGGAGGTCTGAACCTCCTTCTTTGACGACGATATCAAGAAGTTCTGCGAGACGGGAATCGGTAGCCATGATTAAGAACGGGACTTCCCCGCAGTCGATGAATCGTCGACAGCACCACCTTTAATTATTCGGATTGTTTCGGCAAACACTTCAGACGGAATCGCTGAAGCTTTCACAATATAGCCATCCGCCTGCAATTGTTTGGCTTTTTCGATATCGGAAGGCTGACCTTGATTGGAAAGAATAATAACCTTCGTTCCTTTGGCGAGATTTTCTTTTCTCATTGTCGCTAACGCTTCGAGACCTCCTATACCTGGCATGATGAGGTCGAGAAGGATAGCGTCAGGAGCCTTTGCGTCTGGTTTCTTAAGTGCCGCTAAGAGTTCTTCGCCGCTCCCTAAAGCATTTATTTCGTGCCCAGCATTCTTAAATTTAACCGCGTAGAGATCGAGTAGAAACCTGTCATCATCAACGATGTAGATGCGGTACGCCATTAGTGGGTAGTATACCCCATGAGATAGGGCTCCCTCGAGTGAAGCATCTCATTTTGGGGACAAGATACCACTCCGACCGAACACGGAAGCGATAAGAAGTTATCTCACGGGGTATACCCCGTGAGATAACCAGTGCGGACGAATATATACACAGTTACCGATGCGTATCTCATGGGGTATACTACGCTTCCCTATCAAGCTACGTCCCCTTCGGGGAAAAGTTCGCCACCAAGTGTATTGATCTCTTCAAATGGTATTTTCCCGGCAAGCGCTTTAACAATTGCATCTTCGCGCATCGTAAGCATGCCTCCGGCACGAGCAGTGGCATATATTTTTTCTTCGACCGGATCTTTGAGCATGACTTCTTCAAGTTTTTTGTTCATGCGCAGTATTTCGAAGACACCCATACGACCGCGCGTGCCGCTGGGGCATTCTGCCGTGCCATTCGCTCGATAAAATTCTTTGAATGGCGGGAGTGCCTTTCGATACTCTGGCGGCAAATCGGCAAATTGTTCTTCCATAGACGCCTTTATGCTGTCGGTCATTGGGATCGGATTTCCTCCCCCTTCACAGAGCACCCGGACGAGTCGTTGACCTATCACGGAAACCAGAGTTGGCGCGATGAGGAACGGATCAACTCCCATGTCGATGAGGCGTGGAATCGCTCCGACCGCCGTATTCGTGTGGATGGTTGAGAACACGAGGTGCCCCGTAAGTGCTGCTTGAACGGCAAGTACTGCGGTTTCTTTATCACGAATCTCACCAACCATGATCACATCCGGGTCTTGACGCAAAATGGACCGCAGTCCATTAGCAAATGTGTAACCGATTTCGGGCCGAACCTGGCTTTGAGACACTTCAGAGATTTCATATTCAACAGGGTCTTCGAGCGAAACGACGTTTGCGGTCTCTCGGTCGAGTTCTGAAAGCATGGCGAAAAGCGTGGTTGATTTACCGGAACCAGTTGGTCCTGCGATGAGAATGATACCGTACGGTACCTTCATCATTTCTCTGATTTCCGTCAGTTGCGCGGCGGAAAAACCAACCGACTCAAGCGTTGCGGTCGCGTCGGACTGATCGAGAATACGCATCACGATTTTCTCACCATTTTCGGTTGGAAATGTGGAAACGCGAAAATCAATTCGATGTTTTTCAATGGTCGCAGAAAAACGCCCGTCTTGCGGCTTTCTTTTCTCATCGAGACGGAGTTTCGCAAGGATTTTTATGCGGGCGACGACTGCTTCATGCACTTTTGAGGGCAGTTCAAGCGAAGTATGAAGGTCACCATCCATGCGAAAACGGATTCGTGTCCGTGTTGGCATCGGTTCGATGTGCACGTCGGAAGAGTGTCCCTCAATAGCGTAGCGCAAAATGGTGGAAACGATTTTTGTGACCGGAGCATCTTCTTTAAGTGTTTCACTCGGACCAGAAAAATTAATCGCCTCGTCGGTAAGCAAGAGTGTGTCATCTGTGAATGCTATATTGCGAGCTGTGTGTGCTTCGCCAGACGCGGGTTTTGCCGCAGTTTCATAATCAGTAAGAGCACTTACTATTTCTCCCGAAAGATTCTTATACGACTCAAGTACCCGATCAAAATCCTCTTTCGTGATGAGAAATATTTTATAAGGAATCCCAATTTTCCCAGAGATGAATTGCAACGCATCAAGCGCCTCAATGTTGTCGGGATCAGTAATGCCTATTTCAAGTGCGCCATCGACGAGATCAAGTGGCACAAATCCGTAGTGACGTGCCGAGTCAATCGGAACATAATTTAGTACTTTGGATGTGGTGGGTAGATCGCCAAGTATTCTTGAAGGCAAACCGTATGCCATACCCGCTTCGGCTAGTGAGCTTGCAAGAGAAATATTCTTTTCAGTGAGCACGCTAGCAAGAGGTCGTTTCTTCGCAAGTTCAGCTTCGACCGCTGCACGGTCGCTCGGAGAGAGTCGTCCTTTATCAACTAGGAATCCGAGAAGGTTCATCCTGTTGGGAGCCGGCCGCGATTACACGGTTCGCTAAATATGGTAATGGTATATGATGCATACATTTTCATACTTTGATTATTCTACTACACCTCGTGAGCCTACGAACGTAATCCCCTCTTTATTTTGTGCTTAAACCATCGATGGGTGCAAAGGGATCAATACGTCCCGGTGATTCAGGTGTGATTTGAGTTGTAAGATCGACAAGGGCGCTAAAACGAGGGTCCGAAAAAATCTTTGTATTGAATGCAGAAGGTAATTCATTAATGAGCATTTTAAACTCTGTCTGCCCATGGTCCTCTGATGTACTAATTGTAAGTGGTGCTTGGTCGTCTGTTCCTGAAGAAAAGTACCAGTACGCGCCTGCAGCTAAAACGAGTCCGATGGTGACGAAGAGTGTCGAGTTAGGTTTCATAGTAAAAATATGATTTGATTATGAGCGAAGCCAGAAAATGCGAATTTTCATCAAAAATGTGTACACCCCAGTATCAGAACCCTTTACGGTAATGTCCCGGACATCGAGAAGACGTGCACTCTTTTCTACTCCAACGAGAAATGACTGCAATGACGCGTAGGTACCCACAGCCGAAAGCGATAAGTCAATTGAACTTGTCGGGTCCGTGTTCTTAGCAGGAGCAGCGGAAGAACCTGGACGCGTGTCCGCAGCGTTTGTGACATCGATGTTTGAGATCGATAGTCCAGAACGTGCCGCAAGAGCATTTAGGTCTAGGACGAGTCCGACATTATCAACCGAATCTGGCAAAAATGTCTCGAGGCGCTTCAGATTTTCTGGATCAATATCATTTCGTGCCTTTGCGAGCGTATTTCGCCGGGCATCGTAGTCATGTGCGGCAGCAAGTGCCTTGTCGTCAGAGGCAATGGTTTTATTAATTTTACCAATCGTATCTGACCATGTGGGACGCACGTACCCAAAAAATATGCCTGTGGCAACTATGAGTGCAAACCATGGGAGTATGCGATCATTTATCATAATGAAGGTAGTGTAGTTGAGGAATTTCCCTGCTGACCTCCTGTCGGAACTGGGAGTGTGTTTGTCACGGATGTATCCGGCGAGAACGCGATAAGTTTAGGATCAAGCGTTGCGCTAAGCGCGAAAGATACCGAGCCATCTTTTTGGTACACAACGATGTTTGAAAAGATCGCGTCTTTGATTCGACCATCGGCAGCAAACGCAGCAGACGCAGCAGCAAGTGCATTAAAATTTCTTGCTAAACCTGACCCTTCAAGCTTTGGGACTTTTGCATCGGTATTCGTGAGGTGTAGCGAAGTGAAGCGAACGGTGGCAGGAACCAACGCATTAAGAGTTGTAAAAAACCCAGAGAAGGCAGCGTGATTTGCCAGCAGTGTTGCCCCACGATCAAGACGGTCATGCAATCGGACAAAGTTTTTAACAACAGTTAAATCTATTTCCGATCTAGCTTTTGTAAGCTGATCACTTTTATCCTTCTCATTACTTGCGAGAAACTGTCCATAAAAAAATACTCCGAGTGAGAGTACGAACATGAGTCCGAGAATACCGTAGGCGAAGAAACCAAGTGCGCCGCTCAAATCAGTAGAAAATCGACGCGCCCCGGCAGCAGTAGGACGAGGAACGAATGATGTGGGTATCGTGGGAGGGAGCATTTCCCCCTAAGTATACGCTATGTACACAAGCGTCATTCGGGTATGTGTGCAAAACCTTACCTTAACTTTGTGCTGACCGAAATAAAAATTATTCTCCTTCGAGTTTCCGGAGTGCAAGACCGACTGCCACCGCAAATTCTGGACCAATCCCTTCGAGCACCGTTCTCATGAAGGCCGGCGCCTCGGTTTTCGCAAAAGGATCTGCGATACGTACATCAATTGAGAATATTCCCTTCGCATAGGTGCCAAGATCTTTCGTGACACCACCGCCACCAGTGAGCACAATCGTCGAAATTGATTTTTTATGCTCCGTTTCGTACTGAATAAGTACACGCCGTGCTTCTGAAAAAATCCGTGAGAAGACGAGTTCTGGAGAGCCAAGTGTTCCTGCATCCCCAAGACCTTCTTTTTTCTTTAAGGCTTCTGCTTGAGCGATAGAGACATTCCCAGAAACCGAAATAGCACGTGTAATATCTTGACTTCCCGTACTTATCGCATGTGAGAGGGCGACGACCCCATGTTCAATGACGTAGGTCTTCGTCGACGATGCACCGATATCAAGCACCATGACCGGTTTTACGGAATCCTCGACAACGGCACGGATGGTACTAAAAATTTCTATTTCATAAAAACTTGCCGTGAGCCCGGCACCGGAAATAACTTTTTGAAGTAGAGCGAGTTCGTCATTATGGACTGCCACAAGTAAGACTTGGATTTTCCCGGTCTCTGTATTTTCTTTATCATCAGATTTTGGTTCTGTTTCCGGCACAATAAACCAGTCGAGCTGCACTTCGCTCGTTGGCACAGGAATATATTTACGTGCTTCAAGTTCAATGACAGTCTTTTGTTCTTTTGGATCAGTTCGGTACGGCAACTCTACAAGTGTGAGAAGCGAACGTGAAAAAGGAATTGAGACGCCGCAATTCTTCGTCGTCACCTTCGCCTCACGGAGGAGATCTTTTAGTGATTCGGTTATTTGTTCGGCTGAAAGACTTGTTGCTTGCCCGACTTCTCCCCCGCTGTAGGGAGCAAGTGCAAGTTCGCCATAGGTCTCGAGTACTGCCTGACCATGATCTTTACGCAGCTGCACGACCTTCAAAGACGAAGAGCCGATATCAAGACCGAGCACACTCTTATCCTCTTTTTTAAAAAGTTTACTGAAGAACGCCATGAGAGAATACTACCATGCTACACCTGAAGCGCTGGCTTGATTTCCTCTTTCCTCCGCGACCTGATGAGATAATCTTGCGAGGTAGCACCAGAGACGCCTTTTTATTACTTCTTGACCCGCAAATAATCCGCGTAACGGTACCCGAAACGGTCGCATTGTTACCCTTCAACAACAATTTTGTACGTTCAGCTATTCATGAAGCGAAATATCACGGTAGTGAACGCGCGTTTGAATTCCTCTCTGCTGTGCTTGTAAAATATCTTCGTGAAAAAACACTTTCTGCTCGCAAAATCACGTTCATACCACTACCGCTTGGCACTAAAAGAAAGAAGGAGCGTGGATATAACCAAGTCGAGGAGATGTTAAAACGTGTCGCCAAAGAACTGCCCATTGAAATAGACCCGATCTTTTTAACACGCGCGCGCGAAACTGTTTCGCAAGTGTCACTTCCCCGTCACGAGCGTGAAGTAAACATGCGTAATGCATTTAAGGCCGTTCGTTTAGCAGAAACTGAAATAACTTACGTGATCATTGATGATGTCGTCACCACCGGTGCAACACTTCAAGCGGCCATCAATGCCTTACGAGATGCAGGTGCTACACATATCATTCCACTCGCCCTCGCGCACTAAATTTGTTACTGTGGCGCAATACGGAGGGGTCGCATAGAGGCCTAGTGCGGCGGGTTGCTAACTCGCTATACGAGTAAAATCGTATCGAGGGTTCGAATCCCTCCCCCTCCGCTATTGACTTTTATTTTTGGTTATGTTATCCTTTATTTTGGTAAGTTTGGCTTAGTTGTTCATTTCCAACCCAAAACAAGGAGTACCAGATGCACCACAATCCAATCGTGTTGCCCCCGAAAGAAGTAATGTCTCGGAAACTATCTGAAGTGGACAACAGTTTGTTCGTGAAATGGCATCTCTACCCAATGTTGCTCAAAGCAGCCGGGACCAAAAAAACTGCAGTCGGAGTAGTAACGCTACTGCGACTCTCGATTGAGGAAGCCACACGTGGAATGCCGGAAGAAATTCAGAGAGCTCTCACAGTTCGGATACCTAAATTCGTAGATGCTCTCGTCATCGACCGAAGCGTTCGGATAGAGGCAAAGGAGTTTTTCAGAAAAGACCCCGAGCACGCCCTCCTCTGATCGGTGGTTGAGTTCATCATAAGAGCGCAGTACTTCGGTACTGCGCTCTTTCCTTTTACTAGCGGACGGCGAGAATGCCCCGCCCCTTTGGGGCGGGGATGAATCGCCGCCCCGCAATTCCCGCGCCACAGCTTTGTGCGGCATACGCGGGTTGTGGCCGTGCGCTCGGTGGAGCGCACTTTGTCTAGCAAAACACCACGGTAGCCGCCTGCCCAATGCCCCGTCAGCTCTGCTGCGGGGATGGGACAGGC
>JAHFMQ010000023.1 GCA_023267775.1 Candidatus Kaiserbacteria bacterium
GAACCGCCGACGAGGGTACCAAGTGCGGAGGCTCCGGTGAAGGGGCCGGAGAATGCGAGTGTGGTGGTCGATACCCCGCCGAGGGTTCCGCCAGCGTTGTATTGAACCTGTCCATTTGAACCGCCCGGCGTTCCGCTTCCCGAGCCTATACACGTTCCATTAACCGAATAACATTGATTCGCAGGAATATTGATGCCGTTTCCATAGAATGTTGTGGTGCCTGTTGTAAAGTTCGCAACACCCTGAATTGAAAGAATTGAGCCTGGAGTCGAGGTACCAATGCCGACATTGCCGTTACTATTCACCATGAACAACGTTGATGTTGCGACAGTTGCAGAAGAAGAGGCGATTGTAAAGAGAGGATTGAGGGTCGATGCATTTGCACTTCCGATAGAAAGGTTTGCCCATGGTGTTGAGCTGCCGATGCCTAAGTTCGTTCCGGTATTAAGGAATGTGTTTGATCCGGAATTTGTCCAGTAGTTGGTACCGCCCGTGCTGGTAAGTGTGGTGCCGTCGAATGTGAGACCGGTACCAATCGCGAGCGAGTTAACAGGATTTAAACCGTTTCCAACCAAAATTCCTCCAAGAGCCGTCGTGCTCGCAGTGCCACCATAGAGCACACCGATAGATGTGGTGGCGGAAATAGTTCCATTATTCGCCTGAAGAGGACCATTGAGAGAACCGAGAGTTAGGTTCGGAATAGTAAATGAACTTGCAGTAAGATTTGTGAAGTTGCCGGTCGTTGCTGAAACGGTATTTCCATTCGTCAGACTTCCACCGCGGAGGTCACCATTCCTCACAATGAGGTTTGAAAGATCTTGAATCATGTTCACTTGCTGAATCGTAGTGACGTTCGTCGCCGCCTGTGCAGCGATTGGTTGAATCTGGCCTGCGACCGTTGCGAGAATATCGCTACGTAGTGTTGTAAGTGATTGATTTAACTGATCTTGAGAAACCCCACGAACAACTGTCGTGTACGTGGGGTAGGAATTAATTGTGGTGCGAATCGGAGTTGTGGAAGCAGCGATGGTGACACGCGGTTTTGCCACACCACGTGGGATAACCACGACTGGCGGAGGAGCGAAAAGAGTCGCAAGTGTTTGGGTCGCAGAATCAAAAAGTCCGTGAATCGCCTCATAGGTAGCAAGCGCACTCTGCTCCCCAAAAGATAAAGTCGGTTGCGCAGCAAGCGCAACTGCAGCCACTGTCGGAACCTGAACGAGGGAATCAAACGCGATTGCTCCTTTACCAAGAACCCCGAGGTATATGTCTTCAAACACGGCAGGTATCTGTGCAAGGAACGGCCCTGTTGCATGAGTGAGTGTGTTTGCACCATCAATACCCGCATAGACCAATTGCCCCGTCTCTCTGATGACCGAAATATACCGTTCGGAAAGGTTGTTGGTAAACGCAACAAAATGAGTCGCCGCGATATATTCTCCATTAAAGACATCCTCTGCAATAGCTGGTCCAAGTATCGCTGGAACAGCGGTTGCACGTAGGAAAGTATCGGCCACAAGTGCCGGCACACGAGCGGTGTTGTTCTCAATAAAGTCCCCTACGCGACCAAGAAATGAAACCGCTAAACGAGCACTTTCTGGTGCCGCGGCAGCTATTCCATAAGCTACCGCAATGTCGGCACGAATAAGCGCATGCGTTGCATTGATGATGGAACTCCCGAATGCGAGATTCATATTGCTAACAAAATGTGGTGCATGTGAAAGCAGATCGCGAGTCGTTGCGGCTAGTGCAAGTAAATTATTTCCTGCTCGTTGAATGAGTCCTTGATAGAGAAAGAGTGATGCCGTCGTGACTGAGTAACCATTCGTGCCAATCGCAACATATGTCTCGACGAGCGCGTCACTGACGTGTGATGGGTTTAAAAGAAATGTGTAGAAAGAAATTAAAGAAGATTCCAAAGTACTAGCTAAAACTTTTAGAGAATGGCCGGACGTAGGTTCAGTTAGATCATGTTGCGTAATAAAAGATGCTGTATATGGTCGTGAATCATCATCAAGAAATGCTAGATGCTCGAACAAAAAATTGAACTCACTTAATTGCGGTGACACAGCTTGCGCCGATGCAAGAAAGTTTTGCGTAGCGACATTCGCATATGCGGCACGCATTTCAGTATTCGCATTTCTGACGGGAGATACAACCATTGATGGGATATCTCCAAACGTTGCCGCGAATCCTGAAGCGACATCCTGCGCAGTCGACACTGCATCATCCGCAAATTGTGGAAACATAATTACTTGAGCACCAAGTGCACCAGAAACGACAACGAGAAATGCGACTGCGAGAGCGAGCGCATTCGTACCGTGTGATGAGGATGGAATACCGATGAACAAATTCGACGTTTGAATAGCTCGCGATGGTAAAGAAATTGGTTGTGTCAAAATCCGCGTAGCCCTACTACGCACAGACTGCCGCGAACGATATTCCTCTTCGCGAACACGAGACAGCGCACGAGAGTGATCAGCCTTACGGCCTCCTTGCTGCTCTATGAAGAGATTCAACGAATCACTATCAATGAGCCAACTATGACCAATCCTTTTGCCAACGATTTTCCCTGATCGAGCAAGACGTGCAAGGTAGTCAGAACTATAGCCAGAAAGTTCCTTTGCATCCTTAGTCGTAATTAATTTATTTTCAAAAAGTTCATCCATATCGGATCACCGAATTAACTAAATAATAACTTGTCATTTCGGCATTCCCTACAAAATATATGGGGATAATCATCAAGCAGAAAATAAGAAATTTATGATGCTTATCGATCAGATATTTAAAAGAGCTAATGTGGCCATAAATATAAAGGCCAAAAACAAGAAAGACCTTTACGAATAGTAAAAATCAGGTGGTTTGTTAAAAACAATTAAAATATTTTAAAAAAACAATCTGAAAAAATCGTTAGTACGATAAATTATACGATGGATACAATAATATTATAAACCTATACCATATATACGTACTATGTAGTATGTATATAGTTATTCCGGTGAATTGGTTATGTGTATAAACAAATTTAGAATTATAATGAGCGTTTACTAAATACTGAAACTAGCTGTTTAACCTAATTATTACAGGTTAAATTTTATTAATGGAGTACCATAGGCATTGACTCTATAGATTAGGATATTGATGATCTACTCTCTAGATAGGACTAATCTATTTAAGTTTAGCGGATTATAGAAAGTAAATCTTTATTTTGTTTATTAACTTATTTCGTAATTAAGTTTAGACGAGACGAGAAATCCTTTATATATGCTATTTAATATATTGATATAGACCGGTAATTATCCTCACTTGGCTAATCGAGGTTAAATATTTATCAAAATATCCCGTGTTAATTATCGCGAGTGATGCAAGTAAGACTGCCGCTACTCCTCCAACGATCATTGTGGGTCGTATAAGCCAATTAAGCGTCCGTACACGAACTGGACCTTCTTCCTCAATATCTTCTTCTGCTACACGCTTCCCGTTTCTATGCTGGACTGGAAGTAATTCTCTAGGAGGTGGTTCATACACGACGTGAATAGGGATGTTTGTATCTACATCTTCCCTTACTTCTTCCGCACTCTCTTTTTCATCTACTGCCACTTCTTCTACCACTTCATCCAAGGGAGTCTCAATAGGTTCGGAAGGTGCTCCAACTCGATCAAACCATTCCCTCCATGAGTCCTGGAGGTACTGGGAAATTTTATTTTCATCTTGAGCCGGAATTTCTTCGTCAGTGTTTTTAATATGGTTTATGGGTGGCAATACTTCAATCGTAGACGTTTCGTACTTCGGTGTTTCCCATGTAGCAGATAGCACAGACACTGGTTTTGAGTCGTGAGTTTTAGGTGTTGCTGTTTTTCTTTCATCATTTCTTTTCTCAGCAAAACGGTGGTCTTCAATCGCTGACTCAAGAACGTACCAGCTTCGACCAACTAACCGGGCAGGAACTCGTCCTTCGCGACAAAGCTGTCCAATGTAATCCTTTGCATAGCCGGTCATCTTTGCGGCTCGTTTAGACGATACGTATTTCTTCTCCCCTATGAGAATCTCGTCCATAGCAGTCGTAGTATAGCCGTATCTCGGCTATCAGGGAAGAGTGCTTTAATCGGTAGGTTATCCGAGCTTAGACTTGAGCTCTTCAACGATAAGTTCTTTTAATTTTGCTGGATTACCCGCACCCTTGGTTTTTTTCATACTCATACCTATTAAATACTGTAGTGAAGCCTCCTTCCCTGCTTGATACTCCTCTACGGCTTTAGTCTGTTCTTGGAGTACATGTAAAACACTCATTCGAAGAAAGTCGACGTCGTGTGATTGGAGTAATCCTCGCTCTTGCGCAATGACTTCAGGATCTCCGCCAGAACGGTACAGCAGTGCGAGAATATCTTTTGCACCCCGCGAGGATACTTTGTTTTCTTTAATCATCTCTACAAGCTTATAAAACACTTTTTGAAATTCTTTAGGATTTTTATACGCACATGTTTCTTCAACTTTTTGATCCTGCATGAGTCCTACGATATCTGAGACAATATAGTTTGCAGCGAGACCAATGAGAGTCGTGTCCTTTTTTGATGCATGCTGCGCAACACCCTCGAACATCGCATTAATAAATTCATCTTGCATGAGTGCTTCGATGTACTCTTTTCGTATCCCGAGTGATTCGTACCTAGCGCGACGCTCCCAAGGAAGTTCCGGCAAAGACGCTTTCAGTGCAGCAGACGTAAATTCAGGAATTTCTGAGATGATAAGTTTTGGGAGATCCGGTTCTGGAAAGTAACGATAATCAGCGCTTCCCTCTTTAAAGCGTTGGTGGAAGGTGACTTGTTTTGCTTCGTCCCATCCGCGCGTCTCCTGAGATACCTTTCCACCACTTTCAATAAGAGCTGTCTGTCGCTGTATCTCATATGCAATAGCGCGTTCAACAGATCGAAATGAATTGATATTCTTCACTTCGACTTTCGTCCCAAACGCGTCCTTAGAACTTGAGATGGAGACGTTAGCTTCAATGCGCATTTCACCTTTCTCAAGATTTGCACCGCTTGCGCTGAGTGTGCGTAGCAAGAGTTGTAGTTCTCGTGCAAAACGTCCGGCGGTTTCAGCGTCTTTCAATACTGGTTCCGTAACCAGTTCCATAAGTGGAATACCTGCACGATTAAAATCAACGAGACTCTTCCCGTGTGCATGAATTGAACGGGCTGTGTCCTCTTCAAGGTGTACACGCGTAATCGCTACCCCTAACAATTCCCCGTTGGTTACAAGCGGATGCTCGTACTGGCTTATCTGATACCCTTTTGGAATATCCGGATAAAAATAACTCTTCCGATCGAACTCACTGAAGTCGGCAATCGTACCTTTAATAGCCGTACCGATGCGAAGAATATGTCGGACTGCCTCCTTATTGATGACCGGCAGCGTACCTGGGTGTGCCATACAAATGGGACACACATTGACGTTCGGCTCCGTTTCATCCGAATCATTCTTTGAGTTACAGAACATCTTCGTCCGCGTCTTGAGTTCAGCATGAATCTCAAGTCCAATAGTGGGGTAGTAGGTCATGGTCTGTAGCTGTAGTTTATAGCAGATAATGCGGCTCGAAAAGCCTGCCATGCGAGCTATTTTTTACTTGCGAGAATCTTAATCAGTTGATCCGAGAATTTCTTGAGGAGTTTCTTATCCGAAATCGATACGGAAAGCACTTCCCTTCCTGTTTCTTTTTCGAGTAATTGTATTTTTGCCTTACATTCTTTGGGGGAAATGAGGTCTGTTTTCGATAACACAATGATCTCACGCTTCAAAGGTAAACCGTGGCCGAACAGCTCAACCTCTTTATGCACTTCCCCATAGGTCGCGAGGAGGTCATCTTGATCCGCCGAGACAAGATGCAGCAAAATTCCAGTTCGCTCCACGTGTCTGAGAAATTTTATTCCGAGACCTCGCCCAGACGAGGCGCCTTCAATGAGCCCTGGAATGTCGGCAAGTATGTAGCCATATAGTTCCCCGAGATTTGGCTCAAGTGTGGTGAATGGATAATCACCGACTTTAGATTTTGCGCGAGTAAGCGCATTCAATAATGAGGACTTCCCTGCATTTGGCTTACCGATAAACCCAACATCCGCAATGATTTTAAGCGTGAGTTCAAGATTGCCACCTTTTCCTTCTTTGCCAGAACTCTGCTGAAAAGGATTCTGGTTCGTCGAGCTTCTGAAACGGGCGTTCCCAAGACCTCCTTTGCCGCCACGGAAAAGAACGATCTGTTCATCTTCCTTAGTAATTTCAAACTCCTCTCCCGTTTCTGTAACGCGCACACTTGTGCCTACGGGTACTTTAAGTAACACGTCCTCGCCGTCTTTACCTTGTTTCAATTCATTTTTTCCGGCTTCCCCGTCTTCAGCATGAAATTTCTTTTCGTACCGATAATGCGCTAATGCAGCAAGATCTCGCACTCCGACGAGAATAACGTCGCCACCGCGACCTCCATCGCCTCCGGAGGGGCCGCCACGCGCAGACTCTTTGGTACGCAGCCAACGAATGACGCCATCGCCGCCCTTACCTGATTCTGCGTATATTTTTGCCTCATCAACAAATGCCATAGAAGCACCTTACCACAGAACCGGTTTAGGTGATGATTTCCCAGCCTTCTGTCAGTAACGGCTCTGCTTTTTTAAATTTAAGTGTCTGCGTTGCCTCACCTTTTTTTATAGTGACGAAATCGTTGCGATTATACTGAGAGGTTTTTTTAATGGGCATTGAAGCGCTTTCTCCGTCCTTCCCTGCAGCAAGCACAACAGCACGAACCTTTGCTTCTTCTTCTCGAATACGCGCATCCTCAACGGGAACAAGTCGAGGTATGGATTCTGCAACAGTTGCTTTAATACTTTCCTCCAGTGCGCGAAAACGCATAAGTCCTTCGCGGCGATACTCTATTAATGGGTCCCGTTGGCCGTACGCTCGAAGCGACACCGAGCGTCGTAAATAGTCCATGGTTTCAAGATGCTCAAACCAAAACGTATCGATAACCTGAAGAAGTAAGCGTCGAACGTGCGGCATACACGCGTCTCCAAGTTCAGTCTTTTTGGCTTCAAACGCAGACAGCGCAGCTTCATTGTTTTCGAGAAGTGAATGAATGAGGGTTCCCATTTCTCCATCACTTCCAGTAAGTGCTGCTCGACGACGCGCATACATCGCAAGACGCTGTGTGTTCATGACGTCGTCATACGCGAGAACCTGTTTGCGGGAGTCGAAGTTAAATCCTTCGATGCGTTCCTGCGCGGTCTCAAGCGACCGTGTGATCATAGAACTTTCAATGGGTTCGTCCTCCGGAATGCCAAACGTACCCATAACTTTTTTAAGGGTTTCTGATGCAAAAACGCGCATGAGTTTATCTTCAAGCGACACATAAAAACGTGTTTCGCCAGGATCCCCCTGACGACCGGCGCGGCCGCGCAGCTGATTATCGATTCGGCGAGCATCGTGCCGCTCGGTGCCAATGACCGCGAGACCTCCTTTCTCGATAATTGATGCGCGAGCATCGCTTGAAGCGAGTGCCCCACCGAGCTTAATGTCGACACCACGGCCAGCAAGATTCGTCGCAACCGTCACCCGCCCTTCTTTCCCCGCCTCGGCAATAATTTCACCTTCGCGTTCGTGATTTTTCGCATTTAGCATCTCGTGTGGCACTCCAGCGTCCGTGAGATATTTGCTCACGAGCTCGTTATCCTCGATTGATACCGTGCCGACAAGCACTGGCTGGCCACGTTCATGCCGCTCTTTTACCGCTCGAGCGACCGCTCGGTATTTCCCGGCAGCAGTCTGGAAAATAGCATCATCGTGGTCCTTGCGTTGCACAGACTTGTTGGTCGGTACTACGACTACCTCAAGTCCATAGACCGTATAAAATTCTTCCTCAGATGAAAGCGCTGTTCCGGTCATGCCCGCGAGCCGCTTGTACATACGGAAAAGATTTTGGAATGTCACCGTGGCATAGGTACGTGTTTCCTCATGAATTCTTACCCCTTCTTTTGCCTCGATAGCTTGATGGAGACCCTCTGACCACCTCCGGCCCGGTTGCATTCTTCCGGTAAATTCGTCTACGATCACAATTTCATCGTCGCGTACGACATACTCCTTATCTTTATGAAAAAGTGCTTTCGCGCGCACTGCCGTCTCAAGGTGGTGGGCATACTTAATACCCCCTTCGGTGTACAGATTTTCAAGACCAAGTGCAGCTTCGGCTTTGTGCATGCCTGCCTCGGTAATCTGAATCGCTTTCTGTTTTTCATCGACGGTGTAATCGTCGCTCTCATTCATGCTGCGAGCGATGTCAGCGAAACGCTCATAGAACATCTGTGAATCACCCGAGGGACCGGAAATAATGAGCGGCGTGCGTGCCTCATCGATAAGGATTGAATCGACTTCATCGATGATTGCATACTCGTGCTCTCGTTGAACGATTTGTGAGGCATCGTACGCGGTATTGTCGCGCAAATAATCAAAGCCAAGTTCGTTGTTTGTTACATAGGTAATATCAGCTGCGTATGCTTCTTTCTTTGTCACCGGCTGAAGATAATCGTAAAAGACTTTGAACGATCCTTCTACATCCCGCTCGGCGTCTTCTTTTGGCGCGACGTGCGATGCGTTGTATCGAAATGCGCCCGTACTGGTGACCACACCGACCGTTAAACCAAAGAAGTCATACACTTGACCCATCCACGCACCATCGCGTCGGGCAAGATAATCATTCACCGTAACGACTTGTACGCCTTTGCCAGCAAGTGCGTGGAACGTTGCCGGCAGAGTCGCAACAAGCGTTTTCCCCTCGCCAGTACGCATCTCAGCAATCTTTCCCTGTAACAGAGCGAGCCCTCCGATGAATTGAACATCGAAATGGGGCTGATGAAGCGTACGCCTCGCCGCTTCACGCACCAGTGCAAATACAAGGGGAATATCAGTTTCGGGCGTTGCACCCGCCTCACGGGAGCGGATCCGCACCTGTTCCAATCGGTCACAAAGGGTAGCGTCAGATAGATCTACAAACTCCTTGGAATATTGATTTGCCGAAACAACAATTGGTGCCGCAGCCTTTAAAAAGGCTGCCGATTGATTTTTTGAAAAAAGGTGAGAAATTCCGAACATTGCGCGCCAGTATATCACTTAATATAGTGATGGCAAAAAAGAAAAACATTCCGCAATTTACGGAATGTTTCCCTTCCTAGCCAAGATTAGGCTAGAATTTGCACTAACGTCGCTTCTTGGAAGCTTTTCGCTTCTTTGTCGTTCGTACTGCCTTCTTTGCTGCCTTTCGTTTCTTTGCCATGGTGGTTATCAATTAGATTGATGGCTGATATGTCGACCCGTTCACGCACAAAATAAATTTTGTGTACAAACGTTTCTAAGATTCATTATCGCTCGTAATTATGCTTTGTGGAGAAAAAAATAGTGAAATGTGGATAACTTTTCAAAAAAAGTCTTACCGAAAATTAACGCGCTCCAAATGTTTCAACTTCACGCTCAATTTTAATACCTAGTGCATCAAAAATTTTATTTTCAATTGCGCGAGCAAGTGTATCGACCTCCGCAGCAGTTGTTCCCTCTTCTGCAACTAGTACCAACGAATGTTTTTTATACAGTTCTGCACCACCAATTGAAAAACCTTTTAATGATAGAACGTGGTCAAGAACCCATGCCAAAGATATTTTTACAGAACCGTTAGATTGCGGAAACACCGGCAACCCTGGGAAACGTTTTTCTAGAGACAGAACCAATTCCTTTGAAAGAATCGGGTTTTTGAAAAAGGACCCTGCGGTGCCTAACTCTCCACGCTGAGGAAATTTTTCGGCACGAATGGACCGAACGATCTGCGCAATTTCTTGTGGAGTTTTGAGAGACTTTCCAGAAGCAGACGCCTTTAGTAAATCGGGGTACGTGAGATGTGGCATTCCATCCTTAGTTAAACGTAGTGCGACCCGGGTAAGTATTAGTTCCCGGCGCTCCTTAAAGTAACTGGTGCGGTAACCGAATTTGGCTTCATTTCGGGTAATCCGTTTTGGCTCGCCATTAGTAGCGTCAATGACATCGGCATATTCAAAAACTTTTTCTAGCTCGACACCGTAGGCTCCAATATTTTGTACCGTTGCTCCACCGACGGTGCCAGGAATACCTGCTAAGTTTTCAATACCAAACAAGTCCCGGGCAAGCGCTGCCTCAACAACTTCTTCCCATGGAACGCCCGCACCGGCAATGAGTACAGTCGAATCACCATGGTCGCTAAACTCAATACCTGATAGTGCTATGCGCACTACCACACCATCGACACCCGCATCCGGAACAAGAATATTGCTGCCTCCGCCGAGTGGGAAAAGTTTCAGTTTATTGCTGCGCGCATAGGAACTCGCTTCTTGAACATCCTTTTCTGAAAAAACTTCGATAAACGAATGCGCCGGGCCCCCGATGTGGAATGTTGTAAATGAGGCGAGAGGTAGATTTTTTTTGATCATCGAAAAAACAAATGGATCTAAAGCACCGATCTCCTATTTCGACGGAGTCTTCCCTTCTATTTGATCAATCGCTGAAGCGCCGAGCGATGCAGCCTCGGGATATTGCGCAACCGTTTTCTTGATTATGGCGATAGCGCTCGCCTTATCTCCCGATGTGTAATAGGCGGCTGCAAGGGAAAACCAAGTCTGGTATGTCGCTTCAGGCTTGCTTGTCCGAAGTTTCCAGATCTCAATGAGGCGAGACCAATTTTTAGTGCGATAATATGCGACCGCAAGAATATCGCTATCGATTACACGAGTGCCGTACGTACTTACTAATATTTTGTCAGCTGTTGCCACGTCTCCGACGGCAATGCTTCCAGCCGCATCATACGCAGCGAGATCAGAAAATTGCGGTGCGAGCATGTACGCTGTATGAAATGCCTTTTGCGTTGTTTGTACATCACCAAGATCCCATGAGGTCGCGCCTAACTCAATCCATACTGATTCCTTACCAGGAGAAAGTCGAGTGGCTTCCTGCATTTCTTTCAACGCTTCCTTATTTGCTCCGACGATCCGGTACGCGTAGGCAAGTTGCAGGTGTTCGCGAGTATCGAGTGGATACGCCGCAACTTGTTTTTGCATTTCAGTAATTGCGAGCGACGCAATTTGTGTCTTCATATCGTTGGTGGCTTGAGAATTCTGAACTACCGCCCCGGCAAAAGAAATTAATTGCTCACGTACCTCCTGCGTTGCAAACGACGGATTTTTTGCAAGATCTTCAAACGCCTTTATATTCCCTGTCAGACCCTCAGGTGAGGGCGATAGTCCGGTGATCAATGTCGACGCTACTTGAATGCCGGGTACGTTTACGGTCCAGATAACTGCAACCACAGCAATGGTTGCGATTGGTAATGCATATGATATGCCGTCTGTTGCCTCTAGTTCCGGAGCTTGCATAAAAGTCTTTATCGGTAATGACACTTGCGAATCGATCAGAGACAAAATTGCAAAGAAATAAACGTAGGAATAAAGGTTGTCGAACACAAAAATATTATGGACAGCATACCCAACAAGAGCGGCGGTAAGTGCGATACGTTCAGGGCGTGAAAGCTGTGAACTTCGCCACAAAAGGACAAACGCGGATCCAAAAAGCGCAATATACAGTAGAAATGCTGGAATACCTCCCGCCGTCAGCCAATCGATGAATGCATTGTGCGCGCGGTCGAACCACGGTTCTTGACGGTACAAGGACGGATTGTAATATTTGTCAAAAACATAATTAAAACCCTCTTGTCCCCACCCGACGATAGGACGGTCCATCACCCCTTTGAACGCCATCTGCCAGATCGTAAAGCGTGTTTGTCCGTCATTGAGCGAGATTGAGGCGACACGTTGCAGTACATGATTGTTTTGTACAAAACTTGAATTGCGTCCAAGATAAAAACCGGCCGTGAGAATGACAATGAGGACAAAGGCTCCTGTAGCAAATAGTCTCATGCGTTTACCCGCAGTAACCGCTGTGAGAAGCGCGGTGAGAGCAAGAGCGATGACCAACCCAATCACCGTGCCGCGTGTTTCAGTAAAGAAAATGAGTACTGCCTC
>JAHFMQ010000024.1:0-9038 GCA_023267775.1 Candidatus Kaiserbacteria bacterium
GCGCGCCGAGCGCGAGAACGACCGTGAGCGACATATTTATAGAACGAGTCATCGTCTCACTAATACTCTTCCCCACTGTCTCTTCAAAAAGTTCTTTTGTATTTAACTTTTCATTGAGAATAAGATTTTCGCGCACACGATCGAAGATGATGATGGTGTCGTTTACTGAATAACCGAGAAGTGCCAGAAGTGCGGTGATGAAGAGTGCGTCGACTTGCACGCCCGTGAAGTGCGCGAGGATCGCATAGAAGCCCGCGGGGATGATGAGGTCATGAGCAAGAATTGCGATGACGGTGAGTCCGTAATACCAGCTCGAAATCGGACGAGAGACTTTTCGAAATGCAAAAGCAATGAACAGCGCGATGACCAAAACTACCGCAAAGATTGCCCAAAGTGCTTTGTGTGTGAACTGTCCTCCAAATGCTGGGCCGACGGATGTGTAGGCAAGTTCGGTTGTCGAAGCATTTGCGGAAAGTGAAGCAAAAACTGCATCATGTTCCGCGGGCGTCATCGTGCGTGTGCGAATAGAGACCGCGTTTTGGCCCGCTGAACGAACAGACACTGCACCCACGGGAATTACAGAAACCTGTTTCTCAATAGTCGAAAGCGGAGGAACCGTACCTGTGTATCCTACCTGCATCAAAGAACCTCCGGAAAAATCAATGCCGAGTTGTAGACCAAACACAAGAATGGCGCCCGCGGCTGCAGCCAGAATAATGCCAGTGAACCAGAAGAAAAATGTACGGTGATGGACAATATACATACGTTATGAATTACGCCAGCCCGAGCCGATAAGGAAATGCCAGGATCCTTCGCTTTTTTCGGGAACAATCGCAAGCAAGAAGACTCTTGAGAGTGAGACTGCGGAAATGAATGAGGAGAGGACACCGAGCACGAACACGAGCGCGAATCCCTGCACAATACTTGTTCCAAGCCAGAAGAGAATGATGCCCGAAATGAGCATGGTGAAATGCCCATCGCGAATAGCTGGCCACGCGCGTTGGAAACCAATATGCACCGCTTCACGAGGAGTCTTGCCCGCACGGAGTTCCTCTTTGGTACGCTCAAAAATAAGTACATTTGCATCGACCGCCATACCGACGGAAATAATGAGCCCCGCGATACCGGACGCGGTGAGCGTAACTGGAATAACTTTCATGACGGAAAGCATGAACGCAACATATTCAGCAAGCGCTATCGCGGCAATAAGACCAGGAAGGCGATACCATGCAATCATAAAGAGCGCGATGATAGCGAATCCAATGATGCCAGCGATAACGCCTGCAGTAATAGCCGCCGCACCGAGTGTCGGGCCGACTGCTGAACTGCTTTCAAGCGTGATAGGCACTGGAAGCGCGCCAAAATTCAGGTTGCGCACGAGATCTCGCGCTTCGGTAGCCGTGAAGCGGCCGGTAATTGTCGCTTGACCACCCGGAATTGCCTCTTGAATCGTTGGAACTGAAATCGGTTGGCCATCGAGAAAAATGGCAAGTGTTTTGCCGACGTTTTCACTCGTAATTTTTTCAAATAATTTCGCACCTTGGCTATTAAAATTAAGAATTACTTGAGGAGATGTAAGTCCTGCTGTGGCACCTGATCCGAAACCAAGAGTCGCACTTGAGAGATAGCGGCCGTCGAGACCAGTTGCAATATATGCGACTTGAGTTGATGTACCCACTTTTGTTTGCGCTGCTAAACGAAACTCAAGTGTTGGTGTTTGACCAAGCGCTGCTACTGCGGCTTTGATGTCAGTTACGCCCGGAAGATCCACGATAAGACGATCTACAGTTGCTCTTGTGAAAGTGCTCGCCTGCTCTGTCTGGACCAAAGGCTCCGCAACACCGAAGAGGTTCACTCGGCGATCGATAACACCCTGGAGTGCTGAGAGTGCGTCTGCGCGCTCAGCAGCGGGCGTGTGGCTCATATCAGCGGTGTAGACGAGCTCGGTACCGCCGGCAAGATCTAGACCGAGTTTAAAACGATATGAACTTGTAGGATCTGCTTCGGTCGACCATACGAAGTATGCAAGTAAAAGCCCTACGACGAGGGCAAAAAAACCAAACACTCGAAATCGAGTCATGGGAGGAGTATAAATGAAGTTAGTCAAAAAACGAAGATCTTGCGCACTCTAGTTATTTATTGCCCTCTCCGCGAGCGTTACTGCGTTTTCAAAAAGCATCGCGACTGCAAGTGGACCCACACCCCCTGGAACAGGAGTAAAGATTGCACATTTTTCTGCGCATAAAGGATCGGCATCACCCACAATGACGCCGTTCGACTCGCTAGTTCCGGCATCAATAAGCACGGTCCCGGGCTTTATGTAGTTTGGCTGAATAAGTCCCGGAGACCCGGCACCACTTACGATAATATCCGCCTCGCTAACCGCCGAACGCACATCTCCCGATTCTAATGTCACGACGGTAACCAACGCCCCTTGTTGCTTCAGCCATGTTGCACAAGGACTACCGACAAGCCATCCCTCTCCGATGACGACAGCTTTCTTCCCTTTCACACTAAAATGCCCATACGAAAGAATTTCCCGCAGAGCGCCAACGACAGGTGGCAGTAATGCATCCGCGTCAGCTCTTTCAAGTTTCGTACGTCCTGCTGCTGAAAGTACATCTGCGTCTTTTGAAACAGGGATGGCATCACAAACTTCCTTAGCGTCAATGCCGTTTGGTAACGGTAACTGCACAATAACTGCATCAGCGACCGTAGAAGACACGATGGTGCTTAATTCTTCGGAAGAAATGGTGGGAGATAATCGACTTACCTCAAGAACACACCCTGCGTCTATGGCACGCATTTCTTTAATTTTTAGATACGAGAGAGTCGCTCGAGTTTCGCTCACGACAAATGCCTGTACGCGCGGTGGATGAGGTAGTTTTTCTGCGCGCGCTTTAGCGCGTTCGAGAACTCTATGTGCGAGTGTGCGACCGTCAATAATCATGTTCCAGAAAATGAGAGGAGTGCTCGCACGGTTTTGAGCGCGATGGCGATATCAAGGCCAAAAGACCGATGTTTCAAATAGTACAAGTCGAAAGAAAGTTTTCGTCGTGTGCGTAGGACATCCGCGGGTCCGCGCGGAGCATCGGCGTCATGAATTTGTGCCCAACCAGAAAGTCCTGGCGCAATCATATGCCGCAAACGGTATTGGGGAATTTCACGTTCGTAGACCTCAGCAATTTTCGGAAGTTCTGGTCGAGGACCGATAAATGACAGATCTCCCGCAAAAACATTCCATAGTTGCGGTAGTTCATCGAGACGTGTTTTTCGCAGCACATGTCCAAACGCCGTTACACGATTCTTTTTTTGTAATTCAGGATCTCCATGATCATTCAGAAGCATGGAACGCAATTTAATGATACGGAAAAGGCGGTCATTTTTACCGATCCGTTCATTGAAAATGAATGGTGTTCCACCGTTTATTGTGAGCAGCAACGCAACAATTGCTACAAATGGAATAGCTAGCACTGATCCAACGACCACAAGCGCAATGTCGAAGAGACGTTTCGCGATGTCATACAGTGCGCGATGCTTCGGCAAAGATTCAAGCAGCTGACTTGCGTTCAGATGGTTCAGTGGCACTTGATCGAAAATTTCTTCGTACAATGACGCAAATTCTCGGAGCGCTACTCCTGCGGGAACATGTGCTCTGAATGCTGGTATGTCGCGGAATATTTTTGGATTTGATGTATCGATGACAACGATCTTGGCTCCCTGTTTAATTCCTTCAGTTATTGAATTTCCGATATCGTTCGCCGTATGGCCATCGATGTCTGTGTGGCGGACAAAATGAATAAGAAACCGATCATTAGCATTAACTTCTTCAAATAATTCGGTAACCGCGGGCCCTGAACCTATGAGTATCGCTGGTACCTGATTATCTGCTTTCATTTCGCGTTTCATACTGTAGAAACGCCACACACTTTCTCCAATGACCGACACAACGAGATATAGAACGAGAATAGTTTTAGGAGCAATCGAAAGTGGGAGTATGAAAAATAAAGTACCTGCGATAGCGACGGTCGCCACCTGTGCCCCGAGAATACGAACCCCCATCACGCGACGGATTGGTCGCGTCTGCTTCTCGTAGAGACCTGCGATATAGAAGATGGCAATGGATAAAACAAACACCGGTAAAAACGGAAGGATGTTTTCTTCGAGGTAACTAAAAGGAACAAGGCTGAGGTTACGAAGAATAAGTGCGGCCCACAAGGACGCAACTAATATGAGGAAATCTACTGTAAGCAGAACCGCTGTTTCGCGACGATCAAATGCCATGAGTATGGATACTATAACGTGAAAATATATTGTACAGTTGCACCTATGAAGAAACTTGTAGGCAAAAAAATACTATTTGTCATTACAAAATCTAACTGGGGCGGCGCTCAGCGCTATGTGTATGACCTTGCAACAAGCTTCAAGAAGATAGGTAACGAGGTAGAAGTGGCATTTGGGCAAGAAGGAATGCTTGTTACAAAGCTCCGGACCGCCCAAATTAAAACTATTCCCATTCAATCAATGGGGCGAGACATTTCTCTTTTTGCCGATATAAAAAGTTTTTTTGACCTTTTGAAACTTTTCCATAGAGAAAAACCTAACATTGTTCACCTCAATTCCTCAAAAGCGGGAGGAGTGGGCGCGCTTGCTGCACGAATCGCAAGAGTACCACTGATTATTTTCACCGCTCACGGCTGGCCCTTTTGGGAACCGAGAAATTTTATTTCTCGTGGTCTTATTTACTTTTTTTCGTGGCTTACCGCAATTCTCGCGCATAAGGTAATTGTCGTATCCAACTATGACCTAAATGTGGCGCGAAAAATGCCTTTTATCGCCCACAAAACATTCCTTATTTACAATGGCATTGATCTTCATTTACCTCTTGGCTCTGGAGACAGTATCCGCAACTCGTTTCCGGAAGGAGTCCATATTACAGGTACGGTTGGAGAACTCACTCGTAATAAAAACCAGATTGCGCTCATTGAAGAAGCTCGGAAAAACTCTGATATGTACGTAGCAATCGTCGGCGAAGGTGAAGATAGAATATTTCTCAATAAAAAAATCGGGGAATACGGACTTGCTGAGCGGGTAAAATTATTTGGGTTTATGTCAGCGAGCGAGGTGCTACGAGGTTTTGATGTATTTGCACTCCCTTCTCTTAAAGAAGGTCTTCCGTACGTCCTCCTTGAGGCTAAAGCCGCTGGTCTCCCTATCGTTGCGAACAGAGTGGGTGGCGTGAGTGAGATACTTGATACAAAAGATATAAATGAATTTTCACTCGAACGGATGGTGCAAAAAACAGTGGCGCTTTACTGTTCTTAACCCCCTAAATATTCGTTGGCACTACTGTCGCGCGCTGCGCTACGTCCCTGGCGCGCAAGCGAAGTGATGATTCCGAGTGCGGCAAATTCAAGTACGAGATGTGATCCGCCGGAGCTCATGAAAGGAATGGTTGTACCCGTCACGGGCAGTAGTCCGAGACTAATGCCTATATGAAGCGCGACGTGTGCAGCAAAAAGCATGACCGCCCCGAGCGTGAAAAAAGCGTCGAAATTTGTTGCCGCCACTCGAGCAATCTGGACAAGCCGCATGAAAAGTAAGCCGTAAACTAACAACAACAGAATCACTCCTATGAAACCCCACTCTTCCGCAAATGCTGCGAATATGAAATCAGTTTGATACTCAGGTAAAAATCGCAATTTTGATTGTGTGCCGTACCCGATTCCCTTACCGAAAAGCTCCCCGGACCCAACAGCAATTTTTGCTTGATAGGCATTGTAGCCGGAGCCGTGAATATCGCTTGCCGGATTCACGAAAGAAACTATTCGAGTACGCTGATAGGGTTTTAGTCCTTCAAACCACAACACTGAAGCTATTACGCATCCGATGATTCCGAGAACAGCGAGATGTTTTTTTGATATGCCGGAGACGAGCATCATGCCGAGCCATAGTGTGCCAAATACGATGGTGTTTCCCATATCTGGTTCCACAAGAATGAGCACCCCGAGACCGAGCATATACGCGCCAGAAACGATGATGTGGCGGAAATCTCCGATCTCAACATGTCTACGAGAGAGATATTTCGCGAGCACGGCAAGTAACGCAAGCTTTCCAAGATCTGCTGGTTGAAATGAAACGAGACCGAAGGAAAACCATGCGCGAGCGCCGAGGACTGGATGCGCAAGAAATAACAGTAGCGCAAGAAGCACAAACGAGAGAGTGTAGAGAGTCATCACTACAGGCGTTCTGCGGATAAAGCGCATGTCGAGCGCCGAAAGAATCAAATACACGGCGACCGCAACAATGAGTACGAGAAATTGCCGTGGAGCAAGCGATGCTCCTTGACCAAAGGTAGACATCGTAAGTATGCCGAGGAGCGACAATGTAAGAGCAGGAAGAAGCAGTGTCCAATCAAAAAATAAACGTGGACGAGTGAGTAAAGATGCGGCCATTTTTTTCAGGGCAGCGGAATAATCGGTACTACTTCAATCAAGGTAGGGGCACTCGAGAAAGCGTCATTCCAGGTAAATGTCGCTGTTGTTTGCCCTTGCGCAGGGATGATCGGCACAATCGTCTGCGATGCAGCAATAACTTCGCCATGAGCGTCGTGTACGAGGACGATTGCAAGTACGTTTGTTAAAGAGGTGACGCTTGAATTCGTGAGTGTTGCGTCAACACGCGGCGTATCAACAGTGCCGCCGGGAATTGGGGGCGAAATCTTTGGCAAAATGCGCGGGTCAGAGGTCATTTGATACCACTGTATAGATACTGGGTCGATTGTTAAGAACGCCCCTCTGACTGTTTGATTTCCTGAAACAACGTTCGGCACATATACTGGAACATTTGTTCCTGGTGGTAAATCAACCGTGCCGGTTGTTTGCCCAAGTAGTAATTGATTCTTATCGTAAATCTTAATCGTATAAAGAACGTTTTTCGCTGCAGCTATATGATTGTTGTTTTGTACTAATGCGATGATATCGGTTCGTCCTGCTTTATTTGTAAGGGCATTTGTGTAAAGAACCGTCGGAGGCTGCTCTTGCGCGGAACAGAGATAGGGGCAGGAGCCGCCGCAATCAATTCCCTGCTCATCCTGATTTTGCACACCATCGGTACACGATGGTGTTTTATAGAATATGGTTATGAGAACAATAGTGATAAATGCAATCGTAATTGCACTGACGATAAGCAGTATGAAAAATCTTCGCTGTGCTGCCCAAGACATTGAGACAGTATAACAAAACGCCGCACGTTCCTACGTGCGGCGCAATTTTGGTCGGGGTGGCTGGGCTTATACCAGCGATTCAGGAAATTGCGCGGGTATGTATTCCGGCAAATTCTTTGACTTCCTGAAACTGTACTAACCACACCCCGAAAGTGTTGGCGGGGGTAGCTGGGTTTGAACCAGCAGCAACCGAGACTAGGTCTTGGTGCCCACCGAGTGAGCAATACCCCCATTCTAAAAGAACAATATAAATCGAGTGTTCGGTTCTGGCGGTAACCCGCTAGGCTCCCGATTTTGTTAGCCCGCATCGGGCTTAGAAAATCGCAGTGCTCCTCTCCCCATTTTGGGAGAGATGTACATGGAAATCGAGTGCTCGGTTCTGGCGGTTAGCTACTCTCCCCATCTGAAACGATGAGTACCATCGCCGCTAGGAGGCTTGACTGCCGAGTTCGGAATGAGATCGGGTATGACCCTCCCGCCGAACCACCAGAACCGAACACTCGATTGTGTTCATGAATCGTCCTTGTCAGACGATTCACGTCCCGCAGCTTTAGCTGCGTAGGACGCTACATAAGAATACGCAGATGGTATCGAAAAACAAAGTGCTGACTGACGGTGCTACACAGATTTCCGCACGAGAGACTGGACATATTAGTACTCCTCGGCTCCACGCCTTGCGGCGCTTCCACCTAGAGCCTATCAACCTAGTCATCTCCTAGGAGTCTCATAACGATTCCTAATCTTGGAGCACGTTTCCCGCTTATATGCTTTCAGCGGTTATCGTCACCCGACATAGCTACCCAGCAGTGCCCTTGGCAGGACAGCTGGCAGACCAGAGGTCAGTTCATCCCGGTCCTCTCGTCGATGCTTCCCCTATTTCTAGGAGCTCAGACTATATCTTCATCCGTCCCACAATTGTGAGCGAGGATGGTGGCATCTTACCCATAGGAGCTGTCATTCTCTTAGGAACAATTCCTCAACCTATGAGTCTAGGTGTCTTTCAACCTAAGTCGTTACGGGGTCAAACCAAGTATCTGATACAGTTCTTCTTTTGTCTTTCTTCTCTTACTCATATAGTTTTCGTTCTGTATGAGTAGAAGTAGACCAACAATCTTTCGTATATATCTGGGCTTCATTGTTCGGAGCGTCTGTCGCTCAAGCATATTACATGCCTGAATGAGCAGTTTCGCTTGCCTCTTCTTGAAACGGAGATGTGGCAGGAGCATTTCTACAGTCTCTCGCACTTGTGAGAATCCGTTGATGCGCAATTCTGTCATACCGTCATTTCTTCGAGAAACATATCCACACATGAGTCGTTTTCGAATCCACAAGAGTGGTCGTTCATGGCGTGTGTCTTGGTATAAACATATCGTCGCCATAAACCGCACTCCCTTGGTCGAATCAGTACGCTTCTTTAGCTGGAGCATGAGACTTCCATCCCCATCTAAGAAGCCCGCGATATACGCAAGTTCTGCATTCACATTTGATCGACTTCCCACGGTATTATCATAACCCGTTCTGGTCCTCAAGCGAGTCATTATCCACTGGACCGTAGAATAATGCCTCTAAGACCAGAATGGTCGTAGACTTCACCGTTATAAGCCACGTTGTCATCAGAGATCTCTCTCTGAAGTAGCAATTCTTTACTAGGGACAACCCTCCGCAAGAATCAACGCCTGTAGTAGATAGGAGACCAACCTGTCTCACGCATCTAGTTTATCCAGCACTAACTGTTAGTGCTGGACGTGCTCCAATTACGTGGAGGATCGGACTGTAACACCACCGGTTCTCGGTGACCAACATTCAGTCTCTA
>JAHFMQ010000024.1:9138-11510 GCA_023267775.1 Candidatus Kaiserbacteria bacterium
TTCCCTCGGTGTTGCCCTCTCGTACACAACGAGATCGGGTTCCATCGATATAAGTTGATTTGCTAACGCATGCATTCCTGCATGCGACCGCCGTGAGTATGTCTTCGCACAGCACGTCTCCACGTGCCTAACATTTCCTCGTGGGTTCAAACCGTTCAAGTGTCGATTTTTCAATCAACCTCTGAACGGTTTGAACCCAGCTCGCGTAACATTTTAATTGGCGAACAGCCAAACGCTTGGGAGCTTCTCCACCCCCGCGCTATGTTGAGCCGACATCGAGGTGCCGAACTCCGCCGTCGCTAAGGACGCTTGGGCGGAACTAGCCTGTTATCCCCAGGGTAACTTATATCCGTTAATCTCTGGCCGCATCTAAGGCGTACCATCGGTTCACTATGCTCTGCTTTCGCATCTGCTCGAGATGTACCTCTTGCAGTTAAGCTCTCTTTTGCCATTACACTATCGCCACGGTTTCCATTCGCGGCTAGAGAACCTTAATAGACTCCTCCGTTACATTTTAGGAGGATAGCGCCCCACCAAAACTACCCGTCACGCACGGTCCCCTGGCGGATCCCGCCAAGGTTAGACATTACACACAACAAGAATGGTATTTCATTGATGACTCCACGCCACCCGAAAGCGACGCTTCAAAGTCTCCCATCTATGCTACGCATGCAGCACGCAATGCCAATACGAAACTGTAGTAAAGCTCCTGGGGTCTTTTCGTCTAACTACAGGTATCCGGCATCTTCACCGGAAGTGCATTTTCACCGAGCGAGTCCTCGAGACAGTTTTCCAGTCATTACACCATTCGTGCACGTCGGAACTTCATGTTCTTCCCATGTTTCCATGGGCACTGACTATATCTTCATCTGACGACGAGCAACCGAGAGAATTTGATTACGTTTATATTTCCTCTGCCCGCTCGGATTCATCTGGAATGCGAGGCGAGTGATTTCTTCCAAACCGTCGAGCGTCGTATGCTTCCCTTTCTCCATAAGGAGACACACCCGCTTGAACAACTTGAAGTCATTTGCCTTCCCTGACAACAGCGGATAGCGCTCGAAATGCGGAATCACTTTAGTGAGAAGGTCTGCGAGACTTCGAACTTCGTATTTCAACGTTCGATCTTTCGGGTCTCTTCTCATGAATCCGCATCCGAATTTCTCTTGCATGAGGGACAATACTTCAGCTCGGTCGTGGTTTTGCGCCACGCAAAAGCTTGGTTTTGTCTCCCACCCAATTAAGAATTTATCACGCTTGGAAAAAGATACCGAAAAGCATCCCTCTCCGTCAGAAAAACCGGAAATATATTCGTTCACCTCTCTCTGTTTCGTCTTCAGCGTCGGCGTATTATGGCGTGTCATCGTATTGCTACATGATAGCACCATCCTGGTCGCCAATGGATGTTGGCGACCAAAGTCGATACGGGGTCAACCCTCCACACGCGCAGTGCGGTGGGCGACTTCCCACGGTATTCTCCTGCCTTCACTGCGCCACCCTTAATGGCGCTCTAGCGAGGACTTCACCGTTATAGCCGATTTTACTTCTAGAATCGCTTCTAGAACGGGCAACTTCCTTACCCGACAAGGAATTACGCTACCTTAGGACGATTCTCCTATGTTATTTAGCTTGCTATTGGTAGCTGCAGGCATTTCTCTGTATCGCTACAAAGGTCGGACTATATCATCTCGTTGTTCCCAATTAAGAGAGTCGAGTTCGGCGTATAGTCTCTGAGGATTCTCTCAACGCATTTATTACATCTTGTTTCTCATATTTCCGTTTTCTTCCTTTTCCTTCGTTTAGTTTTTCTCGCAATTCAACGATTTTCATAAACCCTGTGTGAGCGAGATGCTCCCCAGAATATACGATCATCGCGATTTGTTTGAACAACGCGAAGTTTCTGATTTTAGATTCGGATTGAAAAGGAAACCGTTCGAAAAACGGAAGTACCTTTTCTATGAGTTCAATGTAATTGGTCACGACAAAGTAATGAACTCCATCATTTCGTTTTTGTAATCTTCCACATTGCAGATACTTCTGCAAAAGTCTCAGATTTGTGATATCGCGTTGCGCTACATTGAACGTAAGCACTGTCTGCCACTTCAGTTTATGGTCCGGTCTTTGACGAAGAGAAACATTGAAGCTTCCTTCTCCATCACTAAATCCAGATAAATACCATCCAATGTTTGGCGGTGTGTTCATACGTCCAATTATAGCACTTGTTCTGAGAGCCTTTCCTGCTGATTGCCCGCACTTCAAGATTTTCACTGCCTTGCGGCTAGTACTTGAAGATACTCGGGGTTTCCAGCATATGGCCGAATTTTCTAACTACAATCATCTTATAGTTATCGCCGACATTCACCGGGGCTTAC
>JAHFMQ010000025.1 GCA_023267775.1 Candidatus Kaiserbacteria bacterium
CTATTACGATTGTTGGTGCGCCGATAGAGTTTCTCGAAGTTGAATTACTGATACTAGAAAAAATGGGGTTGAAATTTGAATTGTCGAAACCTCGGCTTTCGAATAACGGTATTACGAAACTCGTCGACATCTCTCTGAAGTCTTCAACGCTCATCGCATTTCCAGAAAAAATTCATGCACGCCCGTATCCTGGACTCAATATCGACAATCTCCCCTTTTTCGCGGTTATTGCTACACAAGCACAAGGCACGACACTTATTCATGATTGGGTGTATGAAAAACGCGCCATTTATTACACTGATCTTGATAAGCTTGGCGCAAGAACTGACCTACACGATCCCCATCGTATTTCAATTGAAGGTCCGTCCCGACTAAAACCCGCGGAAGTCATCTGTCCGCCGGCGCTCCGCCCTGCGACTATTATTCTTGTCGCGATGCTCGCTGCGAAAGGCCACTCGGTATTGCGCAATGTATATAGCATTAATCGTGGATACGAAGATATCGTGACGCGTTTGCAAAAGCTTGGTGCTCGCATAGAGGCGACAAGTTAACGGCGAGCAGCTGAAACAAAAAATGGGAGTAGGACTTGGCCTAGCGGCCCGGAGCGCTCCCATTTTTTGTTTCAGCTGCAAGCGTTATAATAAGGTTCAATGAAATCAATTCGCGATATTCTTCCGGACATAAAAAAGAAAGCGGCTGAAGCGCCAAAAGGAAGAAAGCGTCAGACTGAACGCGGCGAGCTTATGAGATTTTTCCAGCGGCACTTAAATCATTCCCGTAAACAAGACGGACTCGCTCCTATAACTATGGCGCATCTCGGCGTGGTCCTGGAGAAAATTCCAACGCAAGACCTATACTATTTGAAAAGCGTTTGTAGTCAGGCAAAAAATTTCGGTAAGAAATTTTGGTGGGAGCTCGATCCGACGAAGCACCCAGTACGCTGATTTTTTGGTATACCCCGTGAGATAAACCCATGCACTGGATAAGGACACTGTGAGTCTCGTATCTCACGGGGTATACCCCGTGAGATATACATACTTCACGTGTTGTGTGGTTTAAATTCGGTATCTCATGGGGTATAGTTCGTCACATGAATCCCGTTAGAGATAACCACAATGTACTATATCTACGTCATCAGAAGTCTTTCAAACGATTATCAGTATACGGGAGTCACGAGTGATTTACGGAAACGCTTCAATCAGCATCAGAATGGTTCGTCCAGATGGACGAAACGACATCGTCCGTATGAACTGATATATTACGAAGCATGTCTGGATATACAGGACGCGACAGCTCGCGAAAAGTATCTAAAAACGGGGATGGGGAAACGGTACCTGAGGAACCGGCTGAAGCGTTTCCTATCTCTAACGGGATGAAAGAGATCGTGCAAGAGGGCGCGCCCGTGCTGCGCGATATTGCTAAGCCTGTGCCAGACGGACTTTTCGGAACACCCGAACTCGCGCAGATCATCAAGGATATGGAGGAAGCGCTCGATAAAGAGCTCGAGGGTGTAGCTCTTGCTGCGCCGCAAATAGGGGTCTCGTACCGAATGTTCATTGTTCGAAAAGATCGAACGATCATTCCCTCTCGTGCTCATAAAAATACTCCCCCTAACACAGCGACTTCTATTCCGAAACCAGAGGTCGAGGTATATCTTAATCCTGAAATTGTTCGAACGTCTAGGAAACGCGCAAAGATGGATGAGGGATGCCTCTCGGTCCGTGGTGTCTATGGTATGGCTAGCCGCCACGAACGCGTAACGATTCGTGCACGCCTCCCCGATGGTAAAAAAATTGAACGCGGAGCCGGAGGACTCATGGCTCAGATATTTGAGCACGAAATTGATCACTTAAACGGAATTCTTTTTATTGATCACGCCGAACATCTTATTCATGTCTCGCACAAACCTGAGCAGCGCTTCGTTTATTTTGGAACACCTACCGTTTCAAGCGAGACGCTCGCCATACTCATTGAACGCGGGTTTGTACCGAACCTTGTCGTGACATCGCCGGATGCCCCGAAAGGACGTGGTCTTGAATTGACCCCATCTGAGACAAAGACGCTCGCTCTTTCTCACGGCATTCCGGTGATAACGCCAGAGAAACTTGATCAACATGCCATAGATACGATACGTGCGCACGAATGTGAGTTTGCGGTCGTGGTTGCTTATGGGAAGATTTTCCCTGAATCACTTATTCAGTCTTTTCAAAAAGGCGTCCTCAATGTCCACTATTCCCTTCTTCCAAAATATCGCGGAGCAACCCCGCTCGAGTCTGCACTGCTTGCTGGTGAGACCATGACCGGCGTCAGCATTCAAAAAATGATCAAAGAACTCGATGCGGGTGACGTTATCGCTCAAAAAGAAACGATTATCGGATCTCATGAGACCGCGCGGGAACTACGGCCTCGACTCATCTCCATGGGAGCAACGCTTCTTGCTGACTCTATTCCCGCATATTTGCAAGGCGACGTTACTGCCATCCGCCAAGATGCCTCGAAGGCTTCTCGGGCACGAAAATTCAAGAAAGAAGATGGCCTACTTTCTCTTGATAATCCCGCAGAGACCAATTGGAATACATACCGTGCATACGCCGACACTATCGGTACTTACTTTTTTGCAGATGGGAAACGCATCAAAATTATCAAAGCGGCGTACGCAAAAGGCAATTTTATTATTGAACGTATTATCCCCGAAGGAAAACGGGAGATGGCGTACGTAGACTTTATAAAGAAAGCTTAGCGACCGAATCGGAGCATGTTCTTGATAGCTGCTCCGCCGCGACGAATGAGCCGCCGCGTGCGCCCGTGCGAGCGGCGTATTTCCGCTTCGAGTTCGCTTCGCACCCTGTCTGCGGCGCTTGATGGCGAAGGCTTCACTGCCTCGGCATGAAAAACATTTCCATCGACTGAAAGTCTCGCGACGATGCGGCAAGGATCGGACGAGCGGCCCTCCGGCGGAGCTTCTTCTATTTCTATTTCAAGAAGCGCAGTATCGCCCTTCTGCCCGAGGAGACGCAGCGGCGCGGCGAGTTTTTCTTCTACAATCGCTTCTGTTTCTGGAGTAAGTCTGTACTTCGTCGCTTTGATGGTGATATTCATGACAAGAAAATGTCAGCTGTTAATGCTTACCATCTTAGCGCGAGAACGGTGTCCTGTCAGTATGCGTACTTTCCCAAATGGCTTCCCGAATCGTTCGGCGAGCATTTCGCGCACGCGGTCATTTGCGCGATTTTGAAGCGCAGGTTCCCTGACCGAAATGAGAAGCGTCTCCCCTTTCTCTTCAATCTTTTCGCGCTTTGCATCTGGCGTAACGAATACTTTTATGTACACAGATCTTCAGCGTATCATCTATGCTCTCGAATAACGACCTTTGAGTTTTGCTGTCGCGAGAGTTATCGGCTTTAGAGCATCAAGCACCTGTTGTTTCGTCGGCGGTGAAGCGAACTCAAGTCTCTCGCTGAGCGCATAGAGAACAAACATATACCGATGCTCCTTCGGTTCATATTGCGGTGGCGGACAAGGACCGACGTATCCGGTATTTCCGGTGGTATTTAATCCCGAGACACCGGGAGCGGTTCCCTCAGGAATTTCTTTCGTGTCGACAGGAATGTTGTAGAGCACCCAATGATCAAACGCCTCAATAGCCCGAGCTTCTTTCGCAAACAGTGGAATATCCGGATCGTCCATGATGAGCACAAGTGTTTCCGTTCCGTCAGGCACGCCACTGATTAAAAGCGGCGGCGAAAGCTCTCGATTGCCATCACACGTATATTTCGCGGGAATGATTCCTTGTTCCCCAAACGCCGGACTTGAAAGTTCGAATGCCATACGAGAATTGTACATTAATAAACGTGGAGCTTTGCGATGACGGGTGTTTAGGCTAGAATGCGCCTACGCCCCCTACGGGGCTAAAAGATTCCGCGGTAGCTCAGTGGTAGAGCGGCTCGCTGTGGCTCATTTTCATCGCATCGGATATATACTTGTATCCGATGGCAGATAGAAGAAAATACGCCGGCAGGAGAGAAGAACTCATCAAAGCGGTTGCAAAGCGCAGGCGAAAAATCAAAAGTATGGCCATTGAATACAAAGGCGGCAAATGCCAAATTTGTGGATACTCAAAATACCAAGGAGCGTTCGATCTTCATCATCTCGACCCGAAACAAAAGGATTTTGGCATCGGAGATAAAGATTATACGCGCTCGTGGGAAAAGGTACGGGCAGAACTTGATAAATGCATTTTAGTTTGCGCCAATTGCCACCGTGAAGTTGAGGCAGGCGTTACGCAGCTTCCCGAAGGAATTCGGGAATGAAAACGAGGTGAATTGCTGGAAGCCCTCATGGCGATTATTAAAACCAAGGGTAATCAGCAGCCAAGCCCAGCCCCAGTTTTTTAGATGGAAGCCGTTTCCTTCTAAAACTGGAGTTGGGAAGGTTCAGAGACTATCCCGCACAGGGAGTACTGTCCGCTAAAGTGCGGATGGGAAGCGCCTCGCACCGAGAACCGGTGATGATATAGTCCACCCCTACAAGAAATTGAAGGAGAAGTGTAACGAGTTGGTCGTAGGTTCGAATCCTACCCGCGGAGCCCACACTTGGTTTGGTTCAAAAATACCGGATTTTTCATACGCGGTGGCAACCACCGCGTATGTTGGATGCGCCCTTCCTGAGATTTTTTGGTTCAGGAGTATGAGGTTCGAGCCGAAGATTTTTTGAAGGGCGGATTTTTTGGCGGGGAGAGAGGGAAAATTCCGAATTTGGGCTAGGTTTTCTAGCTCTTTTACCCATGCACGCATAGGTTCGAGCCATACAGTGCTGTCTGCTTCAAGACGTGCAATGTGCTCCTGTATTGACCGCCTGTCGGACATAAGCAGGCGACGTTTCGTTAGATATACGTCGCGTTCAATATCCTGCGCGATATAGACATCCATCAGGCGATCAAGCTTCCGCTCAATGTCGTGAGATTGCTCGCGTAGTTCTGCGATAACGCTTCCTGTTGCGTGTTCTCCCTCGTATCTGTCTTGTTCCATCCTGCGCTCGAAATTCCGTGCCTGCTCACTTGGAAGCACGTAGGGTGAAAGAATTTCTGAAAAGTTGGCAATGAGCTGTTCTTCGCGAACGTAGGGCTGTGTACAGCCTTTCGCTGATTTCTTAGTACACCGATAGTAGACGTAGCGATGAGTATTGCCATTCTTTTGGTGTTTCTCGCGTACCTCGGCAGTGATGCCCATTCCGCACTCACCGCAGGATAGTAGTCCGCAGAATATCTGCGGTTCGCTCACCTTGCTTTTCGGTCGTCCACGTTTTTCCAAGACCTTCTGTACCGCATCAAAAAGTCTCTTGTCGATAATGGGTGTGTGACGACCTTCATGGAGCTCGCCCGTGTAGAGAAAGTGTCCGTAGTAGAAAGGATTAGCGAGGATGAAACGTACGCGATCACTATGGATGCGATTCCCATATAAACTTCTCATCCCGTTGTCATAGAGAAACTTCCCGATATCTTCAAGACGTGACATGCCTTTAGCGTAGAGCTCAAAGGCTTCGCGAATTACTTTTGATTTCTTGCGATCAAGCACTATGGTTTTTGTCCGCTGATCATTTCTATATCCTGCCGGAGCAGTCCCAGGAAAGTGTCCCTGCCTCGCTTTGGCGCGAAGTCCGCGTGCGGTGTTTACAGAGAGGTCGCGGATAAACTGGTTCGCCATACCAAACTCAACAGACATCATGAGCACATTATCGGCGGGATAGTACGCACGGTCATGTGTTTGGATATGGGCAATCGTGGAGTTTTGCAGTAACCACTGTATTTGTCCTCCGTCCACTGGGTTTCGTGCGAGCCTGTCTATTTTCCAACACACGATGCCCTGTGCTTCCCCACTTTGTATACGACTCATCATTGCAGAGAACACAGGACGCCCGAGCATCTTTGCGCTCTGCTTCTCTACAAATTCCTCGACTATTTCTAGCCCCTCCTTACGCGCTAGTGCGCGCAATTCACTTAGTTGTGCCTCAATGGACAAAACCTGCTTGTCCTCAACATCGGTGCTTTTGCGGGCGTAGAGAAAGTAGCGCATACTTACACTATATACCGGTATGGATAGAAAAAAATTTGGAATATGGAGAAACTGGAAAGCTAAACAGCAAGCTATTGAGCTTCTAGAACTTCAGGAGAACCTCGCAAGTAGAGGGCTTGCTAGTTCGAGCACCCGAAATAGCGCCGAAAACCATTTGAAGGAAAAATATGAAGCAGAAGTCGAAATGGAACAAGCGACAATGGAGTCCGAGGAGGCAGAAGCTCGCGGGCGTGCTCATGAAAGGAAAAATCTGATAAGAACAAACTGGATAATTGCAATCGGGACAATAAGTTCCGTAATCCTTACCTTACCTATTTTCTCCGCACAAATAAATAATATTCAAGTGAAGGTGGATTCTCTTGAGGCAAGCATACACGGGATATATGCTTCCTATACTTTAGAAACATTCTGTTATGACGATCTAAAAGATTCGTTTACAAAAACAGATTTAGGGAACACCGTCGAAATTAAGCTTAAAAAGAAACCAGTTATTAACTCGATTAATGTGTGGGAAGGTGCGGTAAGCGTGAGTCCAACATATTTTAGAGTTAACGGAGATATTCTCGAGGTTTCTACAAATATGGATCCAAAATCCTTAAAAGAAGCTTGTTCATCAATGGATTTCAAATATAGCGTTACTTATATCCCAGAACAGCCGTAATGAGCTGAAAATACTACGTCTCGTTATGAACTCCCATGAAGAAAATTTCGCAAAAGCTCTAGAGTGGACGGAGAAACTACGAGGGAGATATCTACATACATTGGCTACATTCAGAATCTTTGAGAGATTCAAAAAACGATCTGCACCAAACATAGTTGGTAGAAAAAAGGCGGAAGCAAACGCTCGTATTTTCAGTCAAAATATCTACTTCTTTGCCCCATTGCAAGAGGCTGCGCGATGCTATTTTTTTGTAGAACTAGCAAAATTTTTTGATCCCAACCCAAGAAAGCAATCGTTAACTGTTGATTTGCTTTTAGATTTGGTAGATAAACACCTTGCCTCATTTTCCAAAGAAAAATTTCTTGAATACCACTCAGCTAGACACTTTATTCCGGAGTTATTTGAACATTATGAGGCATTTTCTCGTGCAGATCTACAGAAGATTCGTCAACGTTTGGCTAGAAACAAAAGAACGATTGCTAATTTGAAAAACTATAGGGATCAGATCCTAGTTCACGCCGACATAAAGCCAACAGAAGTGCATATCACAGGTCCTCAAATCAAGGTTTTGTTACGGATTGTAAAAGATACAGTGGATCTCTTTTACAAAAGACTTGATTTTGCCTCTAACGATTATAGAAACTACGATCAAGAACCGGTATTTGCCGTTGATAACGTAATGAAGTTCTTACAAGAACATGAAGAAGAGCGGGTGCGCAAGATTTATACAGAATATGGTCATTAGGGAGCTTCGCTGATTACCTCTTTTCAGCGAAGGTATTCGCGTGCGCGCAAGGGTGGGTGGGGCAAGCACGCAGGAATTTGAATTTTCCCTCTCTCCCCGCCAAAAAATCCGCCCTTCAAAAAATCTTCGGCTCGAACCTCATACTCCTGAACCAAAAAATCTCAGGAAGGGCGCATCCAACATACGCGGTGGTTGCCACCGCGTATGAAAAATCCGGTATTTTTGAACCAAACCAAGTGTGGGCTCTAGTATATGATTTCGCTCGTACCTATTTCACTCAGAATCCGAATCCCTAGACTGTCGTGCCTCGCGGACTCGGCACTCACCGCCCGCTCGAAGACTCGCGGTCGGCCCCCGAGCCCTGTCCGCACTTCTTTCTTGTTCTTAATTCGCGGGGGTATGCAGGGAATGCATTTGGAGCGGACGGGCTCGGGGAAATTTCAAAAAATGATGATTCTGTGTGATTATTCACAGTAATGAGCACGATAACAAACATTGGAGAAAACACTCTCTCAGCGCGCCTCAAAACGATACTGCCTAACTGCGATCGAATAGATGCCCTTGTCGGCTATTTCTATTTTTCTGGCTTTCGTGACTTGCATGAGGAACTAAAGGACAAGGACATCCGCATCCTGGTTGGAATGGATATAGATAGGAGGATTATTGAAAAAATCTCATCGTTTGATGATCTTAACCTAGACGACCATGCTGTTGGTACTAAAATCTCCACTCGCTCCGGTGCTCGTCATGAATATATTGAAAACTTTTCAAAAATATTTAATGATACCGATTACTTTGACAACGAAGAGGCCCAAAAGGCTTTTGAGATTTTCTTGGATAAAATAAAGAACGGTAGCCTGCAGATTAAAAAAACTGCCGAGCCAAATCACTCAAAGTTTTATATTCTCCACCATAGGTCGGAACATGATAGAGAGGGTGAGGAGCCAGGCATCATCATTGAGGGTTCTAGCAACCTCACACATTCCGGTCTCAAGGGTCAGAGAGAGCGCAACCGAATTCTAGTTGAAAAGCACTACTATGACGAGGACGTCGCAGATTTTGAGACTGCATGGAATGACTCGAAAAATATTACCATCACCGATGGTAGCACTTCGGAGGAATTCATTTCCGAAGTCAAAAAGCGGATATGGCTCTATCAGTTGCCCGACCCAAAATTGATGTACTATCGCGTCCTTGATGAGTATTTTTCTGTTGAAGAAATAGAAGACATGAAAACTCCTCAACAGATTACTGCTGGTAAATTTACTGACCTTAAGTATCAGAAAGATGCGGTAAATCTGGGCATAGACCGCATCCGCCGTTTTGGTGGAGTAATCATCGCCGATGTTGTTGGTCTTGGAAAAAGCGTTATTGCCTCCACCATTGCCCACAATTTGAATATGAAGACTATCATCATTGCACCACCACACCTTGAAACCCAGTGGAAAGATTACCTCTCCGAGTTTAATTTCAAAGGATTTGTTTATACAACCGGTAAAGTGGAAGAAGCATTGAAACGCCATGGTGACGACGAAGGCGATTTACTCATTGTTCTCGACGAAGCTCACAAGCATCGCAATGAAGATACAGACAACTACAAAATCCTCCACCGACTTTGCGCGGGCAACTCCGTTATGGCACTCTCTGCAACTCCATTCAATAACGATCCAAAAGACATTTATGCTCTGATAAAACTCTTCAGCACACCAGGACAGTCAACAATAAAAACTGTGGAGAATTTAAGCATCGCATTCCACGAACTTTTTAAGCGGTATAAAAATATCCGTCGCGAAATACGGAAATCATCCAAACAAGGAGAGTCAGACGATATGTCTGAAGTGACTACTGAGCTTCATTCAATCGCTGCCGAACTACGGAAGATGATTGAACCACTTGTCATTCGTCGCTCCCGTCTTGATCTCAAGGAAATTGAGGACTACCGTATCGATCTTGAAAAACAAGGGGTTGCCTTTGCTGAAGTCCGCGACCCGGAAATCCTAGAATACGATCTTGGTGAATTGACTCCACTCTACCTAGATACACTTGAGCAAATATCATCCTCTGATAACTCTAAAAGTTTTGAGGGGGTGCGCTATAAGCCAGCCAGCTACATCAAGGCTGGGTCGAAATTTATCAAGGAACTTATAGACGCGGAAGAAGATGACGAGAGTGACGTTTCAGCGGAAGAAAGAATTCAGCGTATCACACAAGCACAGGCAAACGTTGCCAAATTTATGCGTCGTTTACTAGTACGTCGGTTTGAGAGTTCTATTGGCTCATTCCGTGCCTCGCTGAAAAACATGATTGCCTCATCAGAAACAATGCTCGACTGGTATGACAACAGAGATGTTGTGCCGATATTCAAAAAGGGCGCACTTCCAACAAACGAAGAACTTGAGGAAAAGACCGCTGAAGAACTTGAGGAATTGTTTGAGCGTCTTAAAGACAAGGGACTTATTGAAATTCCAGTTTCCGAGATACAACCCCAATTTCGAACCGCGCTTGAGAAAGACATCGAACTTTTGAAGAGAGTGCAGGAAAAATGGCTCAATGTTGAACACGACCCTAAATATGACTTCTTCAAAGAAAAAATTAGCCGATCCATCAAGGACGATTCAAAACGCAAAATCATAGTCTTCACAGAGTTCACTGATACTGCAAACTACGTGTGTGACAAGCTCATTAAAGACGGTATTAAGCGAGTATACAAATACAGCTCAGAGGATTCTTCGAAAGGCAGTAAGGAAACTATACAGAGGAACTTTGACGCCGGCCTCGATAAGGCGAAACAATCCGATGATTACGATATTATTATCGCTACTGACGCAATATCTGAAGGATTTAACCTCCACCGTGCTGGCGCAGTCATAAATTATGACATTCCGTACAATCCGACTCGCGTTATTCAACGTGTCGGTCGCATAAACCGTATCAACAAGAAAATGTTTGATGAGTTACATATCTTTAACTTCTTTCCTACAACGACTGGTGAAGTGGAGACAAACACGCGAGCGATTTCAACCTTGAAAATGGATTTGATTCACTCCTTGCTCGGCGAGGACACAAAAATCTTTACCAAAGACGAAGACCTCAAAAACTACTTCGCCAAGCAGTATCAAGAAGAAAAGGATAAAACTGAGAGTTTGTCGTGGGACGCAAAATACCGGAATGAATGGATGGGGTTCAGGCACGACCCAGAAATCAAAAAACAGATAGCCACCATCCCGCACCGTGCCCGTATCGCTCGAAAATTCGCCGTCTCAGGTGTCGTTGCGTTTGCTAAAAGGAACGGCAACTTTGTCTTTGCATTTGGCAAAACACCAGAGACAGTGGAAATCGTTCCGCCGGAAGTCGCACTCCCATTCTTCAATGATATTACTGAGGGCGAATACGCACTAGAAACAACAGTGAACTTCGAGCCAATATATAAAATCGCTAAAGAACACATATTCAAGGACAATACCAAACCACCCATCACTGGTCGTCGAAAACAAGATGCGCTCAAGAATCTAAAGTTTCTT
>JAHFMQ010000026.1 GCA_023267775.1 Candidatus Kaiserbacteria bacterium
TCTGACTATCCTTTTGCATAAATTTGTACCGTAGTACTTTTTTCGGTACATTTACCTGCTGTATTACATGCTTTTATAATCACCTCCACGTTTCCGCTATTATTATCGCCAGACTTATTACCGATAAATGATGTTCTTCCGTCAAGTAAATCATTTCCTACCCCGTTCCATAAATTCATATACTGACCGTAGATAGCCGGACTGTAATCAATGGAGTTACTACCTGACTTATGATAATATCTTTCCCCATTACACATAGATTCGCTGCCTGATGGATAACTTACACTTGCACGATCGGCAGACATCAAAGTGTGAACAAAATTACCACATACGGATCTAAATGTCAGCGTATTATAATTCCTAGCTGACAATGAAAACTGTTGGCTCGCATTCATATAGAATGAGTCAATAATTGGGTCAGGCAAAGAAGGGAAATTGTTTATGGTAAAAGTATTCCCCGTTTTATTGTCAAACGTGGTTAATGTAACTCCTGTACCGCCATTATAATTTATACAACTGAGCGCATTTAATCCTCTGCCAGTATCAAATGCCGTATTGTTATTTATAAATTCTATTGGATTAGTTATCGTGATCATCCCGCCAGCTTTACTGATATATTGCTGAAGACCAGAGGAATCTAAATTGATCATTGTACAGCCATTATTTATATTCATGTACAAACCTTTATCTAAATAATTGCCGGTGAGTACCAATTTGCCAGCGTAATTGATATTATTAGACGAACCTGTTTGAACAAAATAAGCATTGGTAATTGTAGGGGTGTCAACCATAACAACACTAAACGCCGGACTATTCGAGTAGAGAGACACAGATGGATTATTTGCCGAAATAATATAACTACCAGAAACGAGACTTGCGGGAACTACAAATGAGAGACATCCTTGCGACAAATATGCTTGACCTAAAATGGCGCCTCCATCACCTTTCTTAGCATTAACAGATCCCATGCCAAATGAAAACATTTCATTTATATTATCCCTTCCTGATTTCCAGCACACATTATACTTTTGCCCTGCCATCAATGGCTTCCCATCTGTAGGAGATAGTAGCTGGAATGAAATATCTGGCGAACTCTGTACAGTAGGAATTGCGGTTGGTGCCGGAGTAGGGGACGCTGTCGGTATTTGAGTCGGAATTGTGGTTGGTGTAAGGGTCGGAGTTGGAATCGCTACAGTGAGGTTGCCACATGTTACAGAACTAATCTTCCCGCGGGTCGTGGGGCCGACATAGCCATAACCTGTTGATTCGGAAGAACCTGAGGAAACGATGCTGTGTGCGGCCTGCCAGCGCTGTACGGCGGCTTCAGTCGCCGGTCCAAAATACCCGGTAACACGGCCCTCGGGGTAGATCGAAGAGTCTCGTGCGAGAAACTTTTGCAACCTGGTAACTTCGCCGTTCGTCGTCGCATCTGTTTGATCAGCGTAAAGATTATAGGAAAGCTTCACGCAGCTATCTGTCGTGGAAGTTACATTTGTTGAAGGAATTCCTCGTAACGAACTATTCACGTTGTTAATTATTGTTTGATCAGCCCCGAATGAACTTAAAAGATTTATGATCGCTTGTATTTGACCATCAGTAAGTGAGGCAGCGTGAGCGGGCGTCACAGTTCCCATGAACATAAATAAAGCAATGAGTATCCCAGATATTTTTTTATTCATATGAGTCGTATGATATCACCCCCCCCCCGAAAAAGGAAAGTGGCGCAAATGCACAACGCCCCGCAGAGCGGGGCGTTGTGCAAGGAGAAAAACAGGCTATTTTCTCATACTCCTTAGCGCTTAAGGAGTGCAATATGTTAGTGGCCTTATGCACTCAGCGAGATGGTGGAACAAACTTAAAAGCTTTCATATATTAGAGTTCCAGGAATTCTTTGATAGTGATGCCGGCTTGATCGAGAATCTGTTTTAATAATTTGCGTCCTATAGAATTACCGCCATGTACGGGAACTGCGGTAATCCGTTTCGTCGTTGGATGAAAATAATACTGATGACTGCCACGCGACTTTGCATAGAAGAATCCAGCACGTAATAGCTTGCGTATCACAACGCGAGCAGAGAGGACCGGAATGATGCTCATGCGAAAGCCGGTATACGTTTCGCGCGGGAAGTGAAGCGTACATTTCCTTCCGTGACAGCATCCATAATGACCTTTGCTTCGATTGCTCCCTCAATGGCTTCGATAATCATTTTTTTTGCATGGGTGAGATTTTTACCCCACGAAATAGCTCCGTGGACCGTGCGAGCAACCACAACATATCCACCCATGTCCGTCTCGGGTTCAAATACCGCTTCAAACGAACCGTACTGCGTCTTAATGAGATACTTCTTTTTCATGTAATGCAGTATAGCAAAAAGCCCTTTCTCGCGAAAGGGCTTTTTGCGAGAAGAGGCGAACTAATTCTTAATCTCAGATTGGAGCTTGTCGAGATAGCGAGCTGCCGACGCTTGACCACCAAGGCCGAAGGCGAGACCGACTGCGAGCGATACGGCGATGACGACGCCCGTAAAGAGTGTCTGTATAAAGCCCGTAGCTACATTGAGCTGTGAGAGCGCCGCAAGAAGAGCGAATATCCAGATGGCATAGCGTGCGACTTTGCCGAGGAATCCAGCTGCATGAAGCGATGCTGCCTTTGCTGAACCAGCGACGACATGTTCCGCAGCCTCTGCGATGACCGCCGCGACGAGAAGTATGAGGACTGCGACAATAACCTGAGGAAGGTATCCAAGCACAACGACTTTCAAGAACTCGGTAACTTGGGTAAGACCGAGTACTTCAAGCGAGGCCATTAAGAAGACGATGATGAAGAACCATTCAACGAGGAAACCGAGGAATTTGCCTGTGTTCAATTCATATCCAGCTCGAGAAAGCACGCTCTCAACGCCTGTTGATTTGAGTGCATGATCGATACGAAGTGAATTAATGATTTGTGCGACCACACGACCTAGCCCGGCACCCACAAGCCAACCGACGATGAATATAACAACCGCGACGACGAGATTGGGAACGAATGCTACCAATCCAGCGAAGATATGTTGAAAAGACTGATTAAGCACATCTGCCCATGTTTGGAAAACCATAGATAATTAACGCTTTATATTTATGCGGCTAATAACTCGCTCCTACTGCGAGCCTCCGGGCGGAGTATAGCATATTTAGAGCCCTATTTTATCGATGAGAAGGCGGTGTGGATAGTCAAAAACATCTCTTAAAAGTCGATCATAGACTCCAAGACGGTATCTGAAGTCTGGTGTTGCAAATGAAGCGTACCGAATCTCTCGTCCGAATTGCGCCTCAAGGCTCCGCACTGCAGTTGAGAGTACACGCTCTTCGAGATTGTCGCCGACAATAAGCAAATCAATCTGTGGTTCAAGAATACCTGTAAAAAATCCTGACAGAGCAACGACTCGCAGTGTTCCAGCACGCTTCAAAGTTTTCAGTATATCTTGCGGATGTGCATTGGTTGTCTCTCGGATGAATGTTTCAAGTGGTCCTAGGTGCTCAAAACGTGGATTTGTTTGATAGTGAACCGGTGCTTGTGCTCCCTTCTTGCGCACGATACCTGCCGCATGAAGTTCAACTACCTCGCGACGCACAGCATCTTTTGTGAGTTTCGTACGTAGAGCAATTTCCGCCAAACTAAAGGAATTATCTTTATTAAATAAAAAGAGTCTGAGTGTTTTAAGGCGAGCGCCCGAGCCGAAGAGCTTTGCGAGCGGTTCCATGATGACGCCAGTGTAGACGTTCTCTCGTGGAAATGCAAAACACGGCACAGTCATTGACGGCGCCGTGTTTTTGCGGTGAATTTCTATTCGAGCGTCTACACCCACTCCGGGAATCGCCCTTGCGGGACAATTCCCTTCGGGGCATCACTCCTCAAACAAATCGTAAGAACGATTTATTTGAGGGTCTATACCCACTTCGGGGCATCACTCCTCAAACAAATCGTAAGAACGATTTATTTGAGGGTGACTTTTGCACCGGCTGCCTCGAGCTTCTTAGCAAACTCAGCAGCGTCTTCCTTCTTCATGCCGGTCTTCAGCATCGACGGTGCCCCATCGACGAGATCCTTAGCTTCCTTCAAGCCAAGAGCAAGAGCCTCTTTCACTGCCTTGATGACAGCGATTTTGCTGGCTCCGGCATCGGTGAGTTCGACGTCAGCTGTTGATTTTACGTCTTCAGCTGGACCTGCTGCTGCGGCTGGGCCCGCGACCGCAACTGCTGCGGCGCTCACACCAAACTTCTTTTCAAGAACCTTCACGAGCTCGGAGAGCTCGAGAACGGTCATCGCTTCGACTTCCTCCACGAGCTTCTTGAACTTACTTGGCACTTCAACAGGAGCTTCTTCTGCTGGTGCTGTATTCATTTCATCGGCCATAGTATCTAATTAATATCGATTAATACCTTACACTGCTTTCTTTTCGCGAATCTTGTCGAGCGCGATAACGAGTCCTTGAATCGGGCTGTTGATGACGTTTACAAACATGCCACGGAGCACAATCATAGGTGGAATGGTCGCAATAGCTGTCATCTTCTCTGCATCAAGAAATGCTCCTTCGAAGACGCCCCCAAGAAGTGAGAGTATTCCTTTCAGTTTCTTTGCGTAATCATGGACACCGCGTGCTGGCGCAGTCGCATCCTCTGTAGTCCATGCAACAGCTATCTCGCCAGGAAGTGTCGGGGCTTCGCCAGTATATCCACGCTCTTTCAGAGCCTTGAGTATCAAGGTTTTCTTTGCGACAAAATAGCGCACACCCGCATTCGCAAATTCCCTGCGCATTTTTGATGCATCAGCGACGGTGAGCTTGGTGAAACCCACAAATGCGATTGCAGATGCTTCCTTAAAAGCATCGTTCAATTTCGCAAGTATTTCGCGTTTCTTATCTTTTGATATTGCCATACGATTTTTCGCACGAACGAAATAAAGGAGAGTTCGACCGTTTACTGTGGTCTCCCTACGTAAGATTCATGCGCCGCATCGGTTTCCCGAGGTGGAACTACTTACGGTCTTCGGTTCGTACAAGGGACACTTTAGCAGACCAACTATGAAAAGTACATCTCTGTCCTCGACAGGATGATGATAATCACATTGTGGCACTGGCGATATGAAGTGTGAGGAGTGCTATGGCGATAATGACGCTAAAAGCCGTGCAAAACTTCACGAATTCAATAAAAAAAGGAAGCATTCGCCGTTCGCGAGCACGCTGATCCCTATTTCTTTGATTGTTCATAGGCAGTGATAGCGTTCATAAAATTCTGATCTGTTCCTAGTATTGCCTGATCTTGAGTGCGCAACTCCACAACGAGCGCATCTGCAGCTGCGGGATCGCCGTTGAGATAGGTGACTTTTGCAAGATCATACAAAGAAACATAATCTTTCGGAGATAATTTTACCACCTCGCTAAGGAAAAATCGTGCATTCTGCCAATCCTTCAAATTCACATAGAGATCCGCGGCACGGTGCGCGGTCTCAAGATCCTCGGTGTAATACTCCTTCCCCAGCGATGCTTCGGTTAGAGCATCTTTTTCCATTCCTGATGCATAGAGAAGTTGCGCGAGTACAAAATACGGGGCTGAAAGTGTCGGAACAAGCGCAATGTATTTCCTTAAAATATCCCGAGCGGCCGCATATCCTGCGATACGTTCTTTCGTGCCTGGTTGATATATGTTTGCGTTATTAATGGAGAGATTCGCGAGAATATACCACGATTGTGAGCGCTTTGGTGATGTTTCAATAGAGCGCGCTAAGGCGGCTGAGAGAAGACTATGGTCGATTGTTACCCTTTCTGGAGCGAGTGAGAGAACGTGCGCGAGATACAGCGCTGTACGCCCATCATAAGTATAGCGATCAAAGTTTTTAGAAAGTATGCTCAGCGCAGCCTGATATGCATCAACATGAGCGTTGCCTGTGAGCACACTCGTTTGAATATTCACATACATGTCATACACTTGGTAGCCATATTCAAGATCTCCGTACGTTCCTTGCGCGAAACCATGTGAAAGGAAACGAACTTCCTTTGGAACATCTGTAAGTATGTATATATACGCATGGGCGAGATCGTACGCGGCAATCGCGGGACGTATAGCGACCGGAATGATGAGATAAAAGAGTATTGCCGCAAAAATCCATGACGCGCCTCGCGTCCAAGTTGGCAGTGGAAGAACTTCTAAATGAGTGTCTTTAAGCGAGACAGCGAGGAGCGAAGCGAGGAGTGCCATCATCAGCCAGAAAGATGAAATGGTATCGAAGACGAAGAAATTCTGTATGGCATAAGCAATCGCGAGGAGTATGAAAATCCCGGCTATGCGACGCTCACGACGCATAAGTCGCATGGCGGCAGTGAAGAACGTTCCTATAAGCGCCATATAGAGCAGGGCTCCGGCAATGCCGTATTGTGCCGCATAGTCGAGAAATGCATTGTGCGAACGATCGAACCATTCCTCGTAAATCTGGGAAGGATCATAAAAACGATTGAAAAGTGTATCAATATGTTCGGCCCCGACACCGAGCCATGACTTTTTTTCTATTTCGGCCACCATATTCTTCCAAATAAAAAGACGGCTACTCACCGTTCCATCTGAAAGCGAAATCGAGGCAATGCGAGCAACGGGTTCGAAAGGTATAGTTTTAAGTTGATCCCGGAATGAAAAGAAAATTCCACCAATAACAACGAGAGTAACAATTGCTCCTCCCGACCAAATTCGCTTCCTCCCTTCCCCTTTGACTGCAAGGTACACAAGCGTAACGACGCCTGCAACAACAAGCGCAAGGATGGTACCGCGAGTCGCGGTGAGAATAATCGCGATAATTTGCAGTACTGCCCCGCTATATGCTCCATACTGCCATGATGGTCGCAGTTTTTGCGCCGCATACATTGTGGCAAAAAAAGAAATTCCTAAATATCCAGCAAAAAAAGCTGCATTCCCAAGTAAGCTTCCGATACGTCCCCCGCCTATGATCCATTCGCCGATACCGTAGATAGCCACGAAACTTCCAACGACTGCGGCACTTTGTACTAGTCGTTCAAAAAACTTTCGATCTGCGGAGAGGAGAATCAAGTAAAAGCTACCAACTGCGCATGTAAGCATCAGGAGTCCATCACCACGAATAAAGAGGCTCCAAAAACTTCTGTAGAAATCGAGACCTTGTGCACTTGAAACGTACGCGAGAGCAAGAAGCATACCAGGAATCCACGTCTCCCATCTGGCAAGTCGTGACCAGTAGAATGCTCGCCCGTGGGCGACCAGAATCCCAAATATTCCAAACGCGACAAGACTGAGAGTGTAGAAGAGAAGTGTTTTTGGAACGAGGTAGGGGTAAATAACTCCACTCCACATCACCACTGGCAGAATAACTGGTGAGAGCAGGAGCCAAGGATAGGTGCGCTCAATGTAATTCATTATTTCACTGTCGGCAGGAGTATTCCTCCTGGAAATCGCCAATTCATATAATCAAGCTGTGCATTTTTATATTGCGAGATGGGTTCAACCGCAACTGCCTTCGCATACGCATCAGCCGCAGTGTAGTACGCACCCAGCTGGTCCATGAGCTGCCCAAGGTTCATATAGGCAAGGCCTTTGTCTGGGTGTATGGAGACCGCATGGTTATAGTTTTGGTATGCACTCGCACCATCCCCGAGATAGTTATAATCATTTCCTATACCAACATAGAGATCGTAGTCATCGTACTTTCCTTTCCCGATGAGACTTTGGAGGTGCTCCATATCGGCATTTGTTTTTGCAATAAGCGTATCGTTCCCTGTATAAACGCTCTTGAAACTCCATGAGGTTATGCTATCTGACGGATTAATCGGGAACTTCGATACTACAGGTTGTGGTGTTGGAGAAATGGACGGTGGTGGCGTCATAGTCAAAGATGCTATCGGCACGGTCGCTGAAGTGGTGGTGGTTGATGATGATGTTTGCGTGTTTGGCGCAGAAACCTTTGTGGTCGTATACCAAAAACTTCCAACAATGAGTACCACTGCGAGGAAACCGGCGCTTGTGAGGAACCATTGTTTTTCCATGATCTGCATATAAAGGAGAGGATACCATAATGGTCAAAAGACATAAAAACACCAACACCGCCCTTTCGGACGGTGTTGGTGTTTTGCAAAAGAAAGAACCCCCTTGCGGGGGTTCTTTCTTTTGCTTGGCCAATTCCCAAGCTGGGGGATCCTTCTAACTTACGCTAGGAAGAATTCCTTATACACGAACTACTAGATCGTTACGGACATGTTACCGACCGTCAATGGAAGTGTCTTGACGAGGTAATCATTGGTCCAGTCCGAAGTAGAAGTGCTGTGTACTGAGATGATGACTGAACGATCTGACCAAACAAGCGATGGTGTCGTAGCGCCAACTGAGCCGCCAACGGCTGAAGCTGTGCCTGTCGTAACCGACGTTGTTGGGTTAGCAACGGAGATGTCGAGCGTGTTACTACCACTGCCCAATCCACCGACCGTCGTACGGAGTTCATACGTCTTTGACGTACCAGCAGCGATCTGTTGCTCGCTCGTAGGTTCGAAGACAATGAAACCGCTTACGCCGCCCACAGCATCTGTTGGGAACATTTGCGTCAGAGTCACGTTCGAGGTAGTCGTCGTTGCGAAGTTACCCGCAATCGAGTTTGCACCATCGTAGAGTGCCACTGTCGTTGTTGCGCCAAGAGTGATGCCTGCAGTCTTGCTGACCGTGAAGACAACCTTATTCCAGCTAATGTCGCCTGCCGCATCTGCGGTGAGCTTCACGCGTGCAATAACCTTGTTCGAGCCAGCAGTAAGTGTCGAGCTGTCAAGTGCGACTGACGAAACAGTCGAAATCGACTTTCTGACATACATCGTACCCTTTCCGCTCGTAGCTGCTGAGTTCAAATCAGAGCCGTTGAGGGAAGTATCCGATGCGCCTGAAGAATCAACTGCCTTGAAGCCTTCATCGGCATCAAGTACCGCTGATATCGCTGCACCTGAGGTTGCACCTGACGCAATTGTCGGAATCGCGACGTAAACATCGAGATTCGTGTCGGTGTTCATCGGAACGCTAAACGTAAGACCAGTGAAGGTCGCCGTTGAGTACGTCTGAGCACTGGACGAGAGCGCGAGGGCCTGGGTTGCCGAGCCGCCTGGCCACTTGAGAGTGACTGACTGGATGCTTGTTGCGGAACTTGCAGGAATCTTCACCTTAACTTCCTGAACCGTGTATGGCGAGTACTGAGCGGTGAAGCGGAACGAGCCGACCTTCACTTCTGCAGCACCTGCAATCACGTTTGCAGAGTCAGGTGTAGCACCTGTGTTAACAGCAACTGTGAGCACTGCCGAGCCGATGGTAATCGTCTGGAGTGTCGGAGCCGAAGCAACTGTTACGGAGTTACCCGTCACCGAACCGATACCGCCTGTTGAGGTTGTAACGGTCGTAGCTGGGATAGCACCGATGTTCGAGCCTGACTTCACGTTTGCAATAACGTTAATGGTCTTCGTTGCCGAAGTTCCGAGGTTAACGCCACTGACTGAGAACGAGTTCGACGTCGAGACCGAAGACTTCGTCGAGCCGATCTGAGCACCTGTCGCATTATCGACGAGACGGAGATCAGACATCGTTGAAGTAACCGCTGAAGCGAAGTCGACGACAATCGTGTTCACATTTACCCCTTCCGTTGAACCGGTTGAGAGTGTGAAGGAGCCGATCTTAGCATCGTTCGTACCGGCGATAATCGTCTGGTTGCTGTAACCAGAGTACTTCGTTGCCGTGAGAGAAGACGAAGAAACCGTAATCGTGTTGCCAGATACAGTTGAAATGGCGCTGCCGATGCGGTCACCCGAATCAACACCCTCTGTGTCAGCGACAGCGACTGAGACACCAACGTCAACAGTTGCGCCGCTAAGCATTGATGATCCTGTAGAGGTCTTCGCATCGGAGTAGATGTCTATAACCGCGACTGTGCCGCGCTTGAGAATCATCTGTGAACCGAAGGTGAAGGTAGTTGTGCCGGCCTCAGCAATGTCTTGCGTAGAGCCAATCTGAACACCGTTCAAGAAGACTTTACCGTTATCAAGACCAGTGAGGGCGGTAGTGTCTGTGTCAACCGTGATTTGCTCAACCTTGAGGTCATCACCAGTTGCACGGAATTCGAAGCTACCCCACTTTACGTTCGTTGCATCAACTGCGACGTTTGACGTAGGTGAGTTTGCCGCACGGACGATTGAGAGTGCAACACCATCGATGCTGTTTGCAGCAGCAGCCGAGAGAGAGCCTGTCGGTGTGATAGCTGCATTCAAGTCGGTGTCAACGAAGCGTACGTCAGCTGCACGGCGAATCTGGAAGTCAAAGGTTTCCCCTGAACCGCCAACGACATCGCCCTGCACGCGGATTTCATTGCCGCCGGTCTCAAGACGAACTGGGTTCGCCGAAAGATCGAAGGTTACTTTCTTGCTCATTGTTCCTGAGACAGTAGCCCCAACCTGAGTTCCCTTAATGAGAAGTTTCAGGTTCTGGAAGTCTGCATCAACAGTCGAACCGCGGTTCTCAAACGTAACTGCTTTGAGCCATACTGCGCGAGTCGAAACTGTCGCTGTGGACTGGAAGAGTGTCGTGTCAGTTCCAGGCGAGAAGGTGCTGCCGGTCGGAGTAACCGTGCCGAGAGCAACTGCCGCAAGCGAAGCGGACGAGACAGTCTGTGTGTAGCTGTTTATCGGGAACGAGACAGATGAATCAAGTGTTCCAGTCGAGCTAAGTGCTGTGAGCTGGACGCCGATTTGCTGGCCCGATGTAGAACCAGCGATGTCAGAACGGACCGAGATCATCACCATGCCACCTGCCGGGACCGTGAAGATGCCGGATGTGTCATTGAAGCTAAAGGTCGAGTTGCTGATACCTGCTGGGTCTGTGATACGAGCCTCACCCTTGAAGAGATAGACATTTGAAAGTGCCGAGTCCGTTGAAACGCCAATGCGCTTGAACGTAGCATTTGTCACTTT
>JAHFMQ010000027.1 GCA_023267775.1 Candidatus Kaiserbacteria bacterium
AGCAACGAGTGTTGTATAAGAAATTCTATTTTGATCTTTATGGGCGGCAAAATATTCCGCACGCACTTCTCCGCCAAGCACTCGCGGATGAGCAAGGTTTGTATATCCCGTTTCTTCTTCTACCTCGCGCTGTGCCGCCGCAATGACATCTTCGCCCTCTTCAATGCCCCCCATCGGAAATGTCGTCCACGGATGTTTCTTCCATTTCTGGCATAAAATTTTTCCATTTCGCGGATCTCGGACATATGCATGAATGTTTCGACGCATAACGGTCTCTTTCCCGGACACGGGAGGATTCCGTCTATCAATTCGCTCGGGAATGATGATTTCCTTTATTGGCAAACGCATCGTTTGCGCAAACTCGAAATCTCGTTCGTCGTGTGCAGGGACGGCCATGACGGCACCCGTACCATACGAACCAATAACATAGTCTGCGATGTAGAGTGGGATTTCTTCTTTGGTAGCGGGATTAAGCGCCATGATTCCTTCCATCTTTACCCCTGTTTTTTCTCTATTCTCACTTCGCTCTCGTTCGGTTTTCTTAGTCGTCGCACGGATATAATCCTCAATTTGTTTTTTATTTGAAACGACGGATAACAACGATGAAACAAGAGGATGTTCTGGTGCCAAGACAACATATGTTGCACCGAAAACAGTGTCTGGTCGTGTCGTAAAGACTTTTATTTTCTCGTCACGACCGATGATTGGAAATTCAAGATACGCGCCTTCGCTCTTCCCGATCCAAGCGCGCTGAGCTTCTTTAATTTCTTCGCGCCACGGAAGTGTGTCAAGCCCCGCCAGTAGGCGTTCGGCGTAATCAGTAATTTTAAGAAACCATTGCGTGAGTCTCTTCTCCTCAACTGGAGTGCCGCAACGCTCGCAACAACCATCGACGACCTGTTCATTTGCAAGAACTGTTTGATCTTTCGGACACCATTTAACCGCTGCTTCTCTCCGTTCGGCTAGATTGTGTTCAAAAAGTTTTACAAAGAGCCATTGCGTCCATTGATAGTACCCGGGGTCACAAGTAACGACTTCTTTACTCCAGTCAAACGATGCACCCATGCTTCGAAGCTGCTCGCGCATGCGCTCCATGTTCTTATACGTCCAATCCTTAGGGTCGAGACCATGCTTCATCGCTGCATTTTCTGCAGGAAGCCCAAATGCGTCGAAGCCTATCGGAAAAAGTACGTTCTTCCCGCGAGCGCGTAGCATCCGCGCGTAGATATCGGTTACGGCAAACGCATACCAGTGTCCAATATGAAGGTCGCCTGAGGGGTACGGGAATTCTGCGAGCAGGTAGTAGTGTTCCTTCGACTCGTCCGATACATCGGTAGTGTAGAGATTAAGCCCATTCCATTTCTCTTGGGCTGTTTTCTCTATTTCGCGATGATCGTACGCCATAGGAATATGCAATCCGGCCCGAACGTTCGGATCGAATGTTATTTATTTAGGGGTGGATAGAAACTCGGATCGATGGTGCGATCGAAACAAACTTGACCGCTTCCGTGCTGCCAATTATCCGGTGGTGGCACTTCCCCACCAACAGACACTGGTATAGTATGTTTATACATTACGCTCTGTTGATTTCCACGGCTTTGTACGTTGAATGTTGCGCACAGTTGGAACGAAAGTGTTCCTGTCGCTTTGTACACATAGGACTCTTTGGTTTGAGGATCAGTAGCTATCGGCCCATAAGCAAGCGAATTATTGAGGTCGTTAATGGTGGCAGGTAATTTTTGTTTTGCTTGCCAGTAATTAACTACCTGATACTGGATACTTTGAAGATCATTTACTTTTTGTGAATCAAACCGTGCAAGACGAGCCTGCGCAGGTGTGCCGACGATAAAGAATCCTGAACCAATAACAACGACGGCGAGAACGGCAACACCGATACTGACCGCGCGCTTACGATCAGGAAACATCGTCCAATAACCTTTCAGGTCTGCAATAAAGTGCATGAATACACCAGATGCAACGAGGAGGATCACAAGGACTTTCAAGAGAAATGACGTAGTGAGTTCCTCTCCGTTGAGAAATGTCGTGAGGAGTGTGATGAGGTCAACTGCTATTGCTACGCCAGCGATAAAGAGCGTCAGGATGAGCATCCAACGACGCACCCAAATTTCGTTTCTCGATGGATCCCGTGCGGCGTCCCTCCGAATAAATCGCACAAGCAACATGTAGATGGGGAGTAGGACAATGATTGACGCCATCTCATTGCTGATGCCGCTTGCGTACGGGTCAACTGGTAGATCTGCAAGAGCATTCGGGAACGTGTAGTCAATGTAATTGAAAATAAGGAAGATAGTAGCGATAACACTCCAATAGAATGCGACCATTGCCCCAGCCCATAAGAAAAAGTCTTTTGGTGTTGTTTTTGGTTTGTCCATACGGCGCATTATACCACATCTAATTTTGTATCGGCGTCTGAAATGTGCTCATTTCAGACGTGATTTTTCTGACGCAAAAACGTCAAAAAATCATCCATGGAGAAACACCATCACATCGCCGTCCTGAACGATATATTCCTTCCCTTCGGTTCGGACTTTCGCGGTCTCACGAGCTGTTGTCCAACTTCCTGCGGCAAGCAAATCTTCTGTTGAAATCACCTCTGCCCGAATAAATTTTTCCAAAAAGTCATTGTGTATTGCTGCTCCAGCGACAGGTGCCGTGCTGCCATTTTTAATCGTCCAAGCACGCGTTTCATCGGTGCCTGTCGTGAAGTATGAAATAAGCCCGAGCGTATCGTAGGCGCCACGAATAAGACCGGCGAGACCGTCTTCGGAGACGCCGAGCTCCTTCCTGAATCCAGTTTTTTCAGCATCAGCAACATCATTTAATTCTCGCTCGGTCGCTGCATCGAGAAATACGTAGCGTCCGGCGAGTGTCCCGATGAGATCAAATGCGCGTTCTGCGCGACCATCACGGAGCTCATCCAAATTTTGTCCTCCGCTCTTCTTGTTAAGCGCGTAGAGAATAGGCTTCATAGTAAGAAGATTTAGTTGGGTGATGCATTTCTGCTCATCGACAGTAAGCTCTGTCTGTAATGCCAGTTTCCCGGATGCAAATCCCTGCTCGAGTTTTGATAACGCCGCATCCTCTTTAACCGCATTTTTATCGCCAGCCTTTACGTCTCGCACGAGCTTATCGCGACGTTTCCGTACCTGCTCGCCATCCGACAAAACGAGCTCCATGTTGATAATCTCTATGTCTTTATAGGGCTCGACAGTCTGTTCGACATGGAGAACTTTGGGATCATCAAAGAAACGAACAACTTGTAAGATTGCATCTGTTTCGCGAATATTGGCAAGAAATTGATTCCCCAATCCTTCTCCTTCGGCAGCACCTTTAACAAGGCCTGCGATATCGACAAACTCTATCGCCGCAGGAATGACTTTCCCGCTCACGGAGAATTTTGCAAGTTTCTCAAGTCGTGCATCAGGAACACCTACAACCCCGACAGAAGGATCAATGGTGCAGAAAGGATAATTCTCTGCCGGTACGGAAGCTTTTGTGAGTGCATTAAAAAGCGTGGACTTCCCCACGTTTGGCAACCCGACAATTCCAATTTTAAGCATCTATGAACCCTACGGCCACTTCAATCTTTATGCAAGGCAAAAAAATGAACCGATGTGAGCACCGCGTAGAAAATAGCGGTCGCGACGACATAGAAAGCTATGGCAGCGCCGAACGTAATTGTCGGCAACCACCCTATGGTGAGATAGGCGAGGAACCACCATGCAGTGAAAATAGCTGCAGAGCTGAACTTGAAAGAAACGCGGTGTCGTGAGACTGCCCATGAAAATCCAATGATCAGAAGCGAGAGTACGATTGAGATCCAGTAATTTGTGGTGACGGCTGGTTGATATGATGTGTGAAGTACGTAGGCCATAATAACAAGACCGAGCGAGGACAAGAGGATGAGGGTCATACCAAAACGCAACCCTTCCCTAATGACACGCAAATGTGCCTGCTCGGCAGCATCGATGGTCCCATCTTGCATCGCCCTGATGTAGGCAACTTGGCTCCAAATAGCCGTAAAAGCACCCACAAATGTTCCGAACATCTGACAAAAAATAAACAGCGAAAGAGTCGTCTGCATTTTTATTTCTGCATCAGAGCAGAGAGCTCAGCGCGGTACTTCTTCATAACTTCCATTGCCGCTTTCACTTCGCTCTCCCCTCCTTTTTTCCGTCGCTCGATTTCTTCGCCGATTTTTTTGAAGAGTTGTGGATCTTTCGTTACCAGCGCGGTCATTTGCTCACGCTGTGCTTCCGGCACATCTCGCATTTTCCACTTTGCGTATTGGTTGATAAGGAAACTCTGAACGGACATAAAGAATTTAGAAGAGATCGGCGCGCTGTCTGATGCCGCGAATGGTTCGTGTCGTGAAATAAAGCGAGACAAGCGAAAGAAGTGCGAGCGCTTCAATATAGATGAAAGATCGATCGAAAATACTTATGCCAGCCCGGTAATTCTCGATAGCATTCGTACCGAAAAGGATGGTGCCTGCTATCGCAACGAGAGCATTTACCCAATGAATACCGTATTCAGCCGGATTCGTAATCCCTGCCGCGATCACGAGCAATACTGCCGACAAAACACTGCCGGTAACAGAGAGTGGCAGATTAGCGCCAGTCGACTGCGCAATGAGAATAACCACCGCGCTCGTAAAGAAAAGTACTCGTACTTCGTCGCCATGATAATGAGGTATTTCACGTTGCGGTGGGACCCCTTCGTTCCTTCCGCCTCCATTGCCTTCGAAGGTCATAGCCTAAGTATGGACGGTATACTCGGGTTCTGCAAGCACTAGATTAGGACAGCTACCAGGTATGCCAATTGCCTCTAGGCAAGGAATAGGCATGGTATACTTGTGGGCGGGTCAGTCTAAATTAGTATTAAAAAGACTAAATCAATCATGGCAATAAATTCAGCACTATCGAAACCGCTTAAACTTTCTCCCGAACTAGAGATGGTTGTGGGAAGTGGGCCTCTACCAAGAACCCAGGTGGTAAAGAAGCTTTGGGAATACATTAAAAAGAACGACCTTCAAAATCCTAAGAACAAGCGAAATATTCTCGCTGACGACAAACTGAAGGCTATATTCGCAGGTAAAGGTGAGGTGACAATGTTTGAAATGACAAAACTCGTTTCGGCACATTTGAGCTAGACAGGAACGTACGTTTAAAGCAAGACCCGCCTTTCGGCGGGTTTTGTTTTTTCCCTAGCCGATAACCTGCGTACAGTACTTACAGCGCTTTGCTTGAATGGGGATTTCACTCATGCACTCCGAGCATTTCTTGGTCGTAGGGTCAGCGGGAGCTTCGGTGTGTGAGCGAGCAATAAGCAAGTTCATTGGCTTCACAATAAAGAAGAAGACCGCCGTGGCGACCAGTATGAATGAAATGATGGCGTTTATAAGGTGCCCGTACATGAATTTGCTGCCATTAAGCGTAAAGGTGAGCTGAGTGAAATCTGGTACTTTCGCAATAGCTGCAATGAATGGCGTCAGCAGGTCTGAAACGAGCGCACTCACTACGGTGCCAAATGCAGCACCGATGACGACGCCAACTGCCAAATCGACGACGTTACCGCGAAGCAAAAATTGTTTGAATTCTTTGAGCATACATTATGAATTACTTGCCCGAAGTATAGCTTACAAAAACATCATAAGCACTGTGTCGAATGATGCTTATGGTGTCTGTGGCGCCGGATTTACACTTGCTTGAACTCAAAGTGTAAGTCCGGCATCCACAAAATTAAGAAAACACTCTGTAAGGAGTGTTTTCTTAATTTTGTGGACCTACGGGGAGTCGAACCCCGACCTCGTCCATGCCATGGACGCGTTCTACCGCTGAACTATAGGCCCGATTACTCCCACTCTACTTCCCTTCTCTCGGTTGCTCAAGACGCAACAAATTCAGAAATTGCTTTACCTATGGTGTTTATAGTTTTTTTGAACCGTTCCATATCTTGCTCTAATAACAGAAACCTAAATCCTTGAAGAGATGAATTGAATCCCGAAGAAAGCGGAACGACGCATATTCCTGTTGAAGCAAGCAAGTAGTACACGAAACGTTTATCGAGAGATGCATTCTTTAAACAGGAGTCTATGAATTTTTTCAAGTCGCCACGTATCGGAAGCGTTTGATTTTTTTTGAGGGAGCCCTTTTTAAATACACAGGTCATATAGAATGCACCGCGTGGTTTATGCACGATTATTTCCGGAATTTTGGAGAGCATTTTGTGCGCATATCCCGCACGTTCCTCGTACCGACGAGTGCGTCCAGCGAGGTACGGATAATATCGGGAGTCGCCCATGACTTTCGGCAATACCCTTTGAGGAAGCGTTGTTGAACATACTTCAAGCATCTTTGAGTCCACGATGGACCGTGCATAGCGATCGAAGTTTTTGTCTTTGCTGCGATTATAAAATTCGATCCACCCGCAACGCGCACCCGGCCACGGGAACTCCTTTGAAATACCGCGCATCGCGATGCTGGGGACATTGCCTATGACCGATGCGAGTTTGCGCATACCGCTTCCTTCAAATGCCAAATTTGAATAAATTTCATCTGAAATGATGAAAAGTTTATATTTTTTTGCGAGCGCGACGATAGTTCGAATCGTATCTTGCGGATATACAAATCCAGTTGGATTGTCGGGATTAACAATGAGAATTCCAGTGATGTCTTTATTCGCTTTAATTTTTTTCTCCATGTCAACAAGATCTGGCTTCCAACCATTTTCAGGGTCAAGTCGGTACGTGATATGCGGTTTATTGGCGTGAGCCGCCTCAGCGGAAGAATGCGTTGGATAGGCAGGATCCGGACCAATAATTCGCGCGTGGGGATTTAAATTTCTATACACGTGTGAGATGGCATCACCAAGACCATTAAAAAATAAAATGTCGTCTGGTGTTATCTGTATGCCGCCCTCTACATTCCGTTCCTTCGCAATATAGGCGCGAGTTTCATCGAGACCTTTGGTGGGCGAATATGCGAATGTTACATCTTCCTTAAGAGTGTTTTTGATAACCTCTTTTATCCATGTTGGGGGCGTCTCGCCTTTTGCCACCGGATCACCAATATTTTCCCAAATAATAGGAATGCCGGAGAGCGCAACGCGTTTTGCGACCGCTACGATCTCGCGTATTTCATATTTAAGCTTATCAGCTCCTGGATGAACGATATCTGTTCTCATGGGTGGTCATTGTACCAAAAAGTTCGGACTTACTTCCAGCAAAATCCTGACTAACACGCGCGGAGCGCGTGGTGGCTTGAGACTAATCGTACACCCCGATCTCCAAGACGCTCCTCGCCGCGTTCGCGTATCTACGTTTAGTGGTAATTCATGGGCGCGTGGCTTCGTCCGATTGCTTTGCTTGTATAAAACTGCGTGAGGGTTATAGAGCGAAGCGTATCGACGTCACAATTTTCTTTAGTATCGCAATGTCTTCCGAAGAGACTGGGTGCGCGGCGATGTCCTTGTTGAAAAGTACGAATCCGATGCCCGTGAATTCCTGGCTGCGTAGGTTGACGAGAGCATGCACTGGCGGTTCAGGATAATCGGCAGATGGGTCGTAGTTTTTTCCATATACGATCAGAGCACTCGTGCCGTCGGCAAGAGACAACTGTTCATCGGCAACAAATGACTGCCCTGTCATTTCGCCGCGGCGTATCGCGTAATATGTTCCACCTTTAACCACGAACCCTTCCGTCGCGACGGAAAAACCGCCTTTCGCCGCCGAATAATCCTTTGTCGTGGCATACGCATAGATGACCGCGCCCGAAGGAAGTCCGATGCTTGCATGGAACGACGCGCCGGTTTCTCCTCTGCCGATCCCCCATTGATTTTGATCCGATGCGGTGTTCGACGGATACGAGAACGAAATGCCAAGCTCGTCGTTCGTATACGTCGTCCACAACGTGCCTACGGGTCCCGAGAGCAATCCGTCGTAGCTGCTCGCTTGATAGATATTTCCTGTTTGTGGATTGACGTCGAAGCCATTGGCCGCGACACCGACAAGATAGGTGATACCGGGAAGACCGACATCACTGCCCTCAAAAGCTTTCACATTGGTCTCGATGATGCCGCGTAGATGTATCTCGCCGGGCAGGCTCTGGCAGAGTCCGACGTGGCCCATGTCGTCTTTTGGAAGTGCGCCAGTGTTCGCAAGTGTCGCGAGGCGACTCACAACGTCGGCACCGTCGATGAATATCTGCCGCGTGCGGTATATCTTTCCGCACGCGGTGACTTCGATAAGCGAGTTGTCCACCGTGAGGTGCGCGTCTATCTTCCCCGATTGGCTTGTCGAGGCGAATTCAGTATAAGAACTTGCCGGGAAGAAATATCCGCTTTCTCCCGAAGGAATCGGCAGCGTCGAACAATCGGTCGTCGTGGCCGATTGATCGCAACCAGTCGAAAGCGGCTGTGTTGGCCGAGCACCCGGCACATGACCCGTAAATTTTTCCCACAAAGTTGGCGGCACGATTTCATACACGCATGAGGGGCGAACATACGCGCCGTCGATACCCTGCTTGCCGAGGCGGTCGCACTCTACATTGTGCGCGATCTTCGTATATCGATCGTATGAATACCACGCCGGATATGCTCCTACGATTACCGCTAGAATTGTGAATCCGATAAACGTTTTAGTCATACTATCCGCCTGTTGCGGCGCGTACGCGCTCAAGCACCGACTGCACAGACGCCGAGCATCCCGTAAACCCATTTTCCGGTTCGTAGGCAACCGTGAGATTTTTGTTTTCCTGCGCTGCGCCGTCCCACCAATAAAAAGTGACGAGCTTATTTTCAATATCAACACTGCTGTCGTCAATGCTGTTCACAGGCACTTCTTGGGCGCAGTTTGCGCGAAGCGTGTCGCGGCTGTATGCAGGGTCTACAAGCGCAGCGACGCGATAGAGAAGCGAGACGTATTTTGTCCGTTCCTCCGGCGCTTCCTGCAGTTTCGCGTAAGGGTAGAACGAAACGATAATGACATGCCCGTACCCGAAAAGATAATCTGTCTGCGCGTCCTGCGCCGGAGTCGCGTGGACAACGCGCAAATGGCGGCGACCATTAAGATAATCCCACTTATATTCTTTATGAGACACATCTTCGGGAGCGGTTTGGTTTGCCGCCCACTCTTCTGGTGAAGTTTCTACTGGCAAACTGTACACCTGAATAAACTCCCCAAAGCCATAGGCGGGGATATAGGGACCGAAGTCAGGCAAGGTTTCTTGTTGTGTAAAGAGGATATTGCTATTGCTTTCGCGGTGAGCGTACCAGCCCTCAATTTCCAAATCAGGAAGCGATAGCGGCGAGGGAGCGTACTCGTCGTTATTTTTGTGGATTTCCAGTAGTGCACCACCACCGATAAGCGCCAATGCAATGCTAACACCGATGATAATCCAGATACTTTTGTTTATTCTGATTTTCACGAAATTATTCTAGCAGTTTTCATCCGTGATCTCTACGCCGCCGCAACCCAAAAATTTCCTTTCCATTTCCTTTTCCGCTTCACGGCGGAAGGTGGGGGGGACGCGAGAAAAATACAAGGAAATTTTTGGGGTTGCCCGCGCGAGCTTGCGAGCGCGGCGAGGAGCGTCTTGGAGATCGGGGTGTACGATTTAGGTCAGAGCCACCACGCGCTCCGCGCGTGGCACATCAGTCAGGATTTTGCTGGAAGTAAGTCCGAACAAGTTTCGTATGGTGGACATAGACCATAGCGGAGTCGAACCGCTGACCTCGTCAATGTTCACCCCTGTTAGATAGTTCTGTGGACCTATCGGGAATCGGACCCGAGCCTCGTCAATGCGAATGACGCGTAATACCACTTTACTATAGGCCCATCCTTATCTAACGGGGCGCGTGACGCGCTCTACCAGCTGAGCTAATGGCCCGTGCGGGCGATTTTAGCACGGCAGGAATCAAAATTCATTCTCACTTCGGTCGGGCTACTGGGAATTGAACCCAGTCTGCATCCACCCCATGGATGCGTACTACCGGTATACGATAGCCCGCTTGGAAGACGTTCTCTGTCGGGCCGCCGGGAATCGAACCCGGTCTATACGAACCCGAATCGTATGTACTACCGGCATACTCCGGCCCGACACAGAACACCTCCCGTGTGCGCTCTAAGGGAATTTCTCTCCTTACAGGAGCAGTATATCTCATTCAGCAGAATGACTCTTGGAGTATGTGGATTTTTGAAGCAAAAATGCTCGCAAGGTTTTCGAATCCCCACGCACGCCTCCCAGGCGTGCTAGATCGCACTTGTGCGCTCTGGAGGATTCGAACCTCCGACCTTTCGCGTGTGAAGCGAACGCTCTAACCAACTGAGCTAAGAGCGCAAGCACGACTCACGATAGCAGAAAATCTTTTACTTCGCCTTATCGCTGACCTTTATTAAATACAGTCGCCTTATTAACATGGGCCATTCCCACATATTGAGAATAAGAAAAGAAAGAAAGCGAAGATTGCGGTAAGCATTATAAATACGGCAACGTTACCAAATATTGGACTTGAACGACCCAATACTGAATCACTTTTTTTGAAATAATTACTGAGCAAAGCGAACGCTACTAAAGTCGTAGGAATAAAAATCATTACTAATACCTGTATTAAAAGACTGTCCCAATAAATAAACACTGCGATACCTATAACCAGAAGAATTAAGAAGTACCAGCCTTTAAGGAAGTTCTTAAATAACATGGTGGACCCAAGCGGATTTGAACCGCTGACCCCCTCATTGCAAATGAGGTGCTCTACCAGCTGAGCTATGGGCCCGTGCGTCTTAGCGTATCATTTCTTACCGATAATTTGAAGTC
>JAHFMQ010000053.1 GCA_023267775.1 Candidatus Kaiserbacteria bacterium
ACCAAGGAATACGGTAATTACCGCTATCGTCCGGACCAAAAATAATTTTATCAGGATTCTTCGTTAGGTATTCTGCAATCATAGTTATTCTTTCTTCTGGGTTACCGCCATAGGCGAACAGATGTTCCCCGCTTGTGTCGGTATAAATGTGCGGGTCAGAAGAAAGAGCGCTAACGTCAGCTGGAGTAATTTCTCCCTGATTCCCACCGAAGAGTCGTTCGAAAAATCCTTTTTCCTCAGAAGGTGGATGATACCCTTGCGCGCCAGTTTCTAAAGGATTTTTCATATGTTCTCTGAGAAACTGTTCTTCAGTTATCGGCTGCCCATCAGGTCCACGTTCAAATGGCATCACAGGCGATGTATCTGTTGGTGAAGTCTCTACTGCAGATGGTGGAACAGGAGCTTCTGGGGCGGAAGGAACATGTTCTGGAGCGCTCGGAGCAACCGCCGCTTCCGGTGTCGGACCTGGAACCTGGCCTGAAGCTTCTTTAACATAGTCGTTAAAGAATATTTTTTCATCTCCTGAAAGATGCTGTATACGATCGTTCAAGAAGGCGTTTTCAGTTGGATTTAAGTCGCTTCGTAGTGAATTTTCTGCAAGCGAGCGAAGTTCATGGAGCGGCACTGGATTTTCAGGTACAGGAATATTGGCTGATTTGGCAAGTTCGGCTGCCGCCGCGGACTGACTCTCGCTTACTTGTGATAGATGTTCCATTTGTCCATTGTCATATCCTAAAATATCTGCGACTCTTAATTTATTAAGGTCTTCGATAGGAATCCCAAGATTGTCTCGCATGTCGAATATTCGTTCGAGGTATGAGTGCCGTGCAGAAGGCGTCATTCTATCTAACATTTGGTCGTTCGTAAGTCCCAATAAATTTTGCGTATCTACTTTGTTAATGTCATCAATCGACGCTCCGTTCGCAAGACTATCTTTGATTGCTTCATGAAGTTTTTCGGTGATGCCCGCATGATTACCTGATGTAAAATGGGAAAGATCCGCCTCGCGCGCGCCCATGAGCAGTTGCGCTTTCTCATCAACAGGAAGTTCATTTATTTTTTCAATAACTTCTGACGGATTTCCTGAGAAGGTCTGGTCTAGTCGCTGATACGCCTCCTGTTGCTGGGCTTCTGGGAGCGTGTCTACATTATTTCGTAAAGTCTCCGCATAATTTCTAATAATGTTCTGCTGCTCTTCCGGGAATTTTTGTAACAAATTTTCTTGAACTTGACTCTGCAACGGTTCTTGCGGTGGGACTATACTCTCCGGATGGACAGGCTCGGTAGCGGCTGGACCCATGTCGACATTGGTATTAAGTTTGGACTGATACTCGTCGACAAATTGACTGAATATGCTTCGTTCACGTGGATTGAGGCTCGAGATATGATTATTGAGAATTGACATTTCATCCGAGTTTAAATGTTTTGAGAGAGAGTTTTCTGCGAGTTCCCGTAACGGCAAATCTGCTTTTGGAAACACCTCTAATCCGATATTTGGATCGGATGGTTCCGCGACTTGTGTAACTTCGGGAGCAGATGTGCTCGGCCCAAACATATTTCCAATCATCTCTTTTGCTTCCTCATACTTTTCTCCAGCCAAATGCGCCATTTCTGGACCATAATGCAACACCCCATACACGGCGGCCATAGTTCCACCCGTATATGCAAGTGCACGTGTTGCTGCATACATATTTTTAGCTGATTCAGACCTGTTCGCCATCCAATGTTCAGGATTTTTTGCGATCTTTGCATCAAGCTTCTTTCTTTGATTCATCCCGAAACCAACACCTCCCACTATGCGCTGTCCCCAGAGCCCAGCAGTCACTGCTTTTGAGATAAGTGGCGCCCATGCCGCATTCGCAAAAGCTCCGCCGTGCAATGCGGTTCCACCAAGGCCGATTAATGATGTTGCACCTAGAGTAGTGATTGACGTTCCAAGCATTAACGCCCCCGTGATAGCGAGCTTATATTTCCAATTTAATTTGTTGTATCTTTCAATTTGAGTACGGCCCCATTCAATTACCCGTGAACCAAATTTCGCTTCCTCTTTTTCTAATTTACCGCTGCGTTCATTGAGACATCCTTTTAGTTCTTCCCCGCGCTCACTCATTTTAAAACTCTCCTTTCCTTCAAACGATCTTTCGATGTGCTCATCACTCCCTGTTGTGGGTGGACCTTCTGGTCGCGCGACAAAGTGCTCGGGACCCGGCATATCTTTCTGCATCGATTCACTGACTTTTTCCTGATGTCGACTAAATCGTTCCTTGACTCGCCCCATGACTTCTAGAAATTTATTGCGATTCTCCTTCGGCGTACCTCCCTCACCCGGCATACTCCATGGTCCCCACATTTCACGCAGTTTTTCGCTTTGTTCCTCAGATAAAATGCCTTCTGTTTGTTCCTGCCCCTTCGGGATTGCTTCTTTGCTCAGATGTTCTAATGGTGGCGGCAATGGTTCAGATCCAGATTCGGGATTCAGTTCGTGTGCATCCTCAATTTTAGAACCTCCTTTCTTTTTTTCTCGCCACTCTTCGACGCTTGCACGAAGACCTTCTTCAAAGTTCTTCAGGTCGTCGGCCGAACCTGGGAGATTTTGCGGCGGACCTTCTGTGCGTGTTTCTAAATCGGCAATTGCAGGAGGTGTATTTAATTCTTCCTTGGGCTGAAGAGGGACTTTGGCGTCGCGTTGCTCGTTTCTAATCAGTGTCTCAATTTCCTGAGGTATAGCGGAATAAATTTGTATTTCCTCCGGAGACATCTCCTGCTTATGCTCAATCATTTTCATTGCGATGCGTAATTTAACAACCTCAGGTACTTTCTCGGTGCGAACAAATCTCTCGAAAATCTCGGGAGTAACACGCCCCCAATCTTTTGGTTCTTCCGCAAGAGCTGCAGAAGGAGTCCTTTCCTTTGGCGTTTCGGCGACATTCGCTTTTTCACGAACAGGCCTATCTTCTTTCCTTCTTAAAAAATCAAGTTCGGGAGTGTTGGCCACGGATTCTGGTTTGAGTAAATCCGGATATTTTTCAGCCACATATTCTCTGAATGCTTTTGCATCGTGACCTTTCAAAGTTTCAATGGCTGTGGTCCCGATTTTTTGTAGCCGTTCTGCAAGAATGTCGTCTACGCCGTTTGCCTTCTCAACCACGGCCTCAAAATCTTTAAGAGTTGGTTTGTGTTCTTGAGACACATCATGTAAAAGTTTATCGACTTCCTCGTCAGAAAGGAAATTCTTTTTTGCCAAGACTTCTTCAGGAGACTCGGGCGGTATCGGCTCTTCTGCATCAGGAACTGACAGCATCTGGGCCTCTTGGGCCTCTTGTTTTTGCGTCCCAGCCACTGCTTGAGCCTCAAGATCAGGCTCTTCTTCTGCTTTCCGTTTTCGAGGAAGACGTTCAGACATACGCTTACTTGGTGAGATAACGCTCACGAATCATATTTTCAACTGTAGCACGGTCGCGGCCGTACGTGACTGAAGAAAGGTGAATAAGATCGTCCACTTGCGAAGGATTCCCCGGTTCTATATTTGCGGTCTTCATATCAAAGGGCTTTTGGGGAACGCCAAATGCAAGAATCTTCATATACGCATTTCTATTTTCGATATTTACGAAATCGAGCGCTTCGAATACCGGGGCGAATTGTTTTGCGAAGAATTCGGCATCCTCTTCTCCAGTGCGGAAAACTGCCATATTGCCTACGTTGCCGAAAACCGCACTGCGTGTTTTTTCTTCGACCTGATTGAGGAATTGGTGCGCCATCGTAAGCGCGAGTTTATATTTGCGAGCTTCGGAGAGGATGCCTGGAATTGAGTCCGTCGTGATGTTCTGAAATTCATCGATGTAGAGATAGAACGGCTGGTGCTGTTTCCGCGGATCATCCGCACGCGAAAGCGCCGCCATAAAAATTTTCCCGACCATAATGAGACCGAGTAGGTTTGCATTGCGCTCCCCGAGACGCCCTTTCGAGAGATTCACGAGAAGGATCTTCTTGTTATCTATAACTTCGCGGAATTTAAACGACGATTCTTGCTGACCGACAATCGGGCGAATGAAATCGTTTGCCGTGAAGTCATCGAATTTGTTGGTGATATACGGAACGATATTTTCGAGTGCGGCATCACCGCCTGCTTTCGTCGCAATCTCTTGCCAGAACTGGTTCACAATCGGATTCATGCTCTTCGCAAGTTTCTGATTTCGGAATTCTTTGTTGGAGAGCACGCGCGCGATATCGAGAATGGTCGAGCCTGTCGTCGGATCCTCCATGACGAGCATGGTGGCGTTGCGGAAATACTGTTCGAATGCA
>JAHFMQ010000054.1 GCA_023267775.1 Candidatus Kaiserbacteria bacterium
CTTTCAATAAGGGCACCTGTTTTCGAACGGGTGAAAGTATCGGCATAATTTTCTCCTCCTTGTAATGTACAGAGCAGCGTATTCACGCGGCTATTGGGGAAATCCCCATTTCAATTGTCCATCAACAATCCTAGTTTATTAATGTTGTTAAAGCAACTAAATGAGTAAGGCCCCGAGCAGACATCTGCTCGGGGCCTATTTAAAGATCAATTAGTAGCGTTCGCAAAGAGCCGTGTCAAGGCGGTATAGTAGTTATCCTTCAGCGCCTCTTCGTCCTGGAGGACACCATTTCCCCATGAACCCAAAATTTGAAACGCCACAACCATGTCGACATAGTCTTTAGGAATCTGGGCAAGAACCTCGGCAGTCGTAGGACTGAAAGTCGATTTGAGGAAGAAAGAGTGATAGGTCTTAATCTCACCGATAGAGACTAGACCTTTTACTTCTTCGCCAACATCGACGTGTGTCAATGTCCTGTGCCAATACAATTCCGGATTTTTGCCGTAACATCCGCGCAGAAGCGGATTCTTGAAACTCACGAATCGAAGAACGCCACCACGTTGAGTGATTGGCCGAATTCGCTCGGCGAGCTCTTGTAGTCTTTGTTCTGAGGTTTCTTGGACCCAAGCCCTCTTTGTTTGCGCAAAACTTCCCATAGTTCACCTCTTTCTTCATGATTGGACGCATAATTGCGTCATTCGACATACATTTCCGTGAACACCTTAAACAACTCAAGCGCTCTTACTTCCGCAGTGCTCAAGTCACTGCCTTCCCTCGATATGAGCCGGTCAAGCAGTCCCTCAATTGTTTTGAGTGTTTTGACGTCCACACGTCTGGCTCCGTTCAACAAGAGTTTCTCCCTGAGAAGATTCTTGATCCATCTTTTGATGAGGTCATACTCTCTCGATTCTCGACCACCCATCCTGTTTAGGTCTCCTAGTTCCTCTATACGTTTTCGGGCGTCATCGAGACATGAAGGAAGATTTTCGGCCGAATATTTTTGTTTATAGAGCGGAACTGGGTGGTGAACAAGAGAATCACTTGTAGCAACTTCAGTCGTTCCGTCAGAGAGCCGAATTTCTACTATCTGGCTTCCGCGCAGTAGAAGCCATCCCGAAGCATCTCTTACGTTTACAATCTCGAATGGTCCCGGCTCACACCCACGAGCTTGCGCGTCACCGCTTATCAGACGCTTCCACACTTCAGGATCTGGATTCCAAGTTACTTTTTGTCCGACCTCGAATTTAGACATCATCGGCTCCTTTCTTCAATGTAAAGAGCATTTTTCTAATAACCAAAGGCTATCATACAATAAATGCCATTTGTTGTCTATAGCAAGTGTACTAAGTCAACGCGTTGTTGACACTTTTCTAGGTACGCCTCGAGTCGCTCGAATGGGGTACAGCCGAGCGGCTAACTTGGGGGTGAAACCCCCAAGTTAACTTATGCGATAGTAACAAAAACCGCCATGGGGGCGGTTTTTTGTTTCGGCTAGCGCTTGCTCCACTGCGGAGACTTGCGGGCTTTTTTGAGGCCTGGCTTCTTGCGTTCTTTAGCACGAGGATCGCGTTTCAAGAACTTTGCCGCTTTGAGTACCGTGCGAGTTTTTGGTTCGACTTTAATCAACGCGCGGCTAATTGCGTGACGGACTGCATCAGCTTGCGCTGCGATGCCACCTCCTTCTACGTGCGCAATGACTGCATAGTTTTCTGCACTCTTGGACGCGGCAAATGCTTCTTCCGCAGTTCTTGCGCGCTCGTCAGTCTTAAAATATTCTTTTGCCGTCTTTCCGTTTACTATCAAACTCGATTTTGAAGCAGCAATCATACGCACACTTGCGATTGCAGTTTTGCGACGTCCGACTGCGTTGATGTAATTAGTTGCCATAGGGTTATGCATTCACAACGAGATTCTTCATTCTCGGCGCGCGGAGTTTGTTGCGCGGGATCATACCATCAACCGTTTTCTTAACGACTTCAGCAATACCCTTCTTTGCAATCATCTCATCCATACGCGTCTCATAGAGGCCGCCCGGATAGCCAGTGAAGCGGGTGTAGACTTTTCCTTTCACGCGGCGTTCAGGAAGATGGAGTTTGCTCGCGTTTTCAATAACCACCTTGATCGGCAAGGCCTGATTCTTCGTAAAGTGAACACTTCTTTTCCCGAGAAGAGCGTGCGCAGCCTCACTTGCGACGCGTCCGATAGTTCGGTTTGTCGCGTCGATCGTATAGGTTACTGCCTTTGGTTTCGTGTTTGACGTCATAGGTACGTTATAGATACTAGACAAAAGCGATATACGCAAGCTTCCGCGCGTCGTTAGCGCCGCGCTTCGTGCGCTTTATGATGCGGGTGTAGCCGCCGGTGCGCGACGTATAGCGCGGGCCGATGGTGTCGAAAAGTTTCTTTACCGCAGATGCATCGTGAATGCGGGTCTGGGCCAAGCGGCGACTGGCGAGCGTATTAGTCTTCGCATAGGACACAAGACGTTCGACAAACGGGCGAAGCGCTTTTGCTTTCGCCTCGGTCGTCGAGATTCGTTCCTGGAGTACGAGCGAGCGTGCAAGTGAGCGCAGAAGCGCATTGCGCTGGCCGGTTTCCCTATGGAAGGTTTGTGCTTTTTTAGTAAACGCCATATGAATTACTCGCTTTTGAGCGTAAGCCCATGCCCGGCAAGAGCCTTTGAGATTTCCTCAATCGCTTTGTCGCCGATGCCATCGAGCTCTTTGAGCGCGCTTGCCGTTTTTCGTGCAAGACCAGCGGCGCTCTTAATGCCTGCTTCCTCAAGAGAAGCGGTGATTCTTGGAGTGAGTTCAAGATCAGCGACTTTGATTTTTGCAGCGTCCATACTCTCTTCTTTACCCTTCTTACCCTCTGAAGTGACGGGTGCTGAAGCAACCGATGCGCTCTCCTGGAAACCAATGACCGCTCGGAGCTGGTGGATCATTGTTTCGATCGAGCGCTCAAGCGCCTCGCGAGGGGCTATTGTTCCGTTCGTTTCAATAAGAATGCGCAGACGATTAAAGTCGGTGCGGTCACCAACGCGCATATTTTCAACTTCGTAGTTTACACGACGGATAGGGGTGAACGTCGCGTCAAGTGCGATAGTACCGATGTCTACTTTGTCCTTCGTGAGTACTTCGCGGGACACGTATCCAAGCCCGCGTTCAATTGTAGCTTCAAGTTCGAGTGAGGCTTTCCCCGAGAGGTCGCAGACATGCTGCGTTGGATTTTTGATTTCTACCTGGCTCGGAAGATTAAAATTCTTAGCGGTGATTTCACCTGAACCTTTTGCAGACAACGAAATAGTTTGTGGTTCATCTCCATGGAGGACGAAATGAACGCGTTTCAAGTTCAAAAGAATTTCCATGACGGTCTCACGGACGCCGTCAATAGTAGCGAATTCGTGCGGCACGCCGTCGATCTTCACTTGAGTAACGGCTGCTCCAGGGAGCGAAGAGAGAACGATGCGGCGAAGCGAGTTGCCAAGCGTGTGGCCGTATCCCGGATAGAGTGAATCTATTTCATAAACGCCTTGCATATCCTCTTCTGAAACAATACGGGGCTTACTCGGAAGTGTGATGTGGTATTCCATAACGCAATCGTAATTACCAATTAATAAAACAGTGCACGTGAATAATATTACCTCGTGTAGAACGAGAGCACGGCGACCAAATCGCCCGCCGGATCCGCCGAAGCGGCCGTCGGTCGTTCAACGATCGCTCCCTCCATAGACTTCGCATTCCACGAAATCCATGATGGGAGCGTCCGCTCCGCGAAACGGTCGGCGAAACCAGTGAGGACGCCATGTTCCTTCGACCCTTCACGTACGGAGATCTGGTCTCCTACCTGAAGCGCGTGCGAAGGAACACGGGTCTTCTTTCCATTTACTTGAATATGGCCATGCGCAACCATCTGACGTGCGGCACGTCTGGTCGACGCAAGGCCAAGTCGCCAGACAACGTTGTCGAGACGGAGTTCTAGAAGTTCATGGAGCCGCTCAGACGGCTTTGCGCTGTGTACGGTGGAAAGCGCTTTGCGCACATAATTACGAAACTGCTTTTCTGGCATGCCGTAGGTCACGCGCACTTTCTGCTTCTCGAGCATCTGCTTGCCGTATTCACTTTGGCGACCGCGTCCACGGCGCTTGTTTTTTGCGGAACGCTCCGCTGAAACAGCAAACTTCTGAGTCTGCGCTTTTTCAAACACGGTGACGCCAAGGCGTTTAGCTATTTTGTATCGTGGTCCAGTTTTCATATCAGTAAAAAATTATA
>JAHFMQ010000055.1 GCA_023267775.1 Candidatus Kaiserbacteria bacterium
ACGGTTATTTTGCGCGGTCGATGGGATTTGAACCCACGATCTTCTCCGTGACAGGGAGACGTGTTAACCAGGCTACACCACGACCGCAAGCGAGGAAAATTAAACAAATGCATTTGTTTAATTTTCCGAGCGTAGCGGGAGAAAGCCTGAAAAGCTTACTACCGCATAGCTCGATCCTCGTTTTGCCATCCTACCAAAATCTTCGCGAAATGTCAGTGCTGGCGGAAGGACTTGCACCTTCGACCTTGGCTTTATGAATGCCATGCTCTAACTACCTGAGCTACGCCAGCAATACTTTAGACACTAACAAAAACACCCCGTTCAGACAAACTAATCAGTCCGAATAAAACCACCTACCTGAATATCCCACAGTTTCTTATACAGATTGCTTTCGTGAGCAAGAAGTTCGTCGTGCGTCCCCGAGAGGACGACCGCGCCATGTTCCATCACGATAAGACGGTCCATATTCATGACCGTCGAAAGACGGTGTGCAATAGCGATGACTGTCTTCCCTTTCATGAGTCGTAGAAGCGCGTCTTGAATGAGCCGTTCTGATTCGGAATCAAGACTCGAAGTCGCTTCGTCGAGCACAAGTATCGGGGCATTTTTCAGAATAGCCCGAGCAATAGCGACACGCTGCCGTTCGCCGCCTGAGAGCTTCACGCCGCGCTCGCCGACCATCGTTTTAAAACCATCCTTATAGCGACTGATAAATTCAAGACAGTGCGCCTGCTCTGCTGCCTTGGCCACTTCTTCGTCGGTCGCGTCCTGCCTGCCATAGCGAATATTTTCCATCAGCGAACGGTGGAATAGAAGCGGTTCTTGTGGAACAAACGCTATTGAAGATCGAAGACTTTCTTGTGTCACTTGCGAAATGTCCTGCCCATCGATACTGATAGTTCCTTCGGCAATATTGTAGAGTCGGAGCAAGAGCTTGGTGATGGTCGTTTTCCCTGCGCCCGAGGAACCAATGAACGCCACCTTCTCGCGCGGTTTGATCTCGAGATTGAAATTTGAAAGCACTGCCTGATCATTGAGATATTCAAACCGTACCCGGTCAAACTTAATTCCACCCTCGCGCACCTGAAGCGATACGGCATCTGACGTATCTTGAATTCCTTGCGGCAACTCGAGTATATCGAGCATTTCAGTCGCATCGGCAAACGCGTCATACAGTTGGCGCATATTGCGGCCAATACCCCACACTCGATCCATAAGACTAAGAATGTAGACTTGGATGAGTATGAAATCGCCGACCGTCACGATTCCCCGCTGCCAGAGAACTACGGCACCGGCAAGAAGCGACATTTCGATACCCAGAGAAAAGAGTCCTTGCACACCGTAGACCCATGCGTCGGCATCCCACACTTTCCGCGTTGCGGCATACCATCGAGCAATGGTTTCCTTAAACTTTGAGCCTTCATAAGGTGCGGCAGCAAAGGCGGTTATCGTCGGATGATTGAGTATCGCATCGGATAGAAATCCCGTTACCCTACTGTCTTCCTCGGTGCGCGCCGTGCGTAGTGGTTTGAGTGAGCGCATCATCCTGTATTGGATATAAATGAACACCACGACCCACACCAAGAGTCCTATTCCAAGAAGCGGGCTTTTCAGCGCCAGCACACCGACAGCTCCGAAAATGAAAAGAAATGCTGAGAAGAAATTGAAAAGGAGGTTGTCAAACACCTGTTCAAACGAGCGCGCGTAGCGTGCCACGCGGCGCGTAAGCGTCCCTGTAAAATTTGAAATAAAAAATTCGTGCGAATGGCCAAGTAGGTAGTCGAAAGCTGTTTGATACAGGTCGGTCATTACTTTCGCCTCAATCCGGGTGACCGCAAGCATGCGAATCCGCTGACCGAGCCATCCGACGAAAAGTACTGTCGCAAACGCCCCCAGGATATAGAAAAGTGACTGTACTGCCTCGAAAGAACGGCCGCTTTTCGATAACAGATCGATGAACTGCCGAAGGTACAGTGGAGAAACGACTCCTGCACCTTCGATAATTACGACAGAAATAACACTCAAAGTAAGCAGCAATGGATACTTAGATGTTGCTTTGCTATACGCACGAAGTACGGATCCTACCCGTGCTGGTTTCTTCTCCTCAATAGACATAAGAATTTATCCTAACATTTCTTCTAAACGCCCTAAAACTGATCAGCTTTAAAGGAAACTGGTCCGGACAGGACCCTACTCTGTGTGGGTTCTTATTTAAGCGACGACAGGAGTACTATTGATGATAGATACGGGGACACCATCTTCTACATTTTTCTCAAGATTGGAAATTAAATCTTCACGTGAAGAAGCATCTAATATCTCAAAACCGACAATATTGCCTTCTTTGTCTTTGTCAACGAAAAGAGTGTCATCCAACTTAAAACTATTTGCGATTGCGGCACTGGACATCTTCATGTACACCGCGTCTGCTATCTTGTCATATTTTATGGTCATGGTTTTAAGTATACAGCGGTAATAATGACTATATCGTTAGTGTCTCGGAACCCATTCTTGAAGTATACAACTTCTATTACCCGAGCCTCGTCTATCTTTGCAAATCGGGTGAATTGATAGCTTTTCGAATATGATCTACCTCAAGGGTACGTTCTGCTATGCGATCTTGACAGTGCGGAGGAAACTTTAAACGGAGCGGCATATTTCCTAGTCTACCATTGCCTACAAATCACGATGCGCTTGTCTCAAAATCCATCTGCGCTTTAATTTCGAGCGCGCGCTTCATAAGATGGTCGCCGATAATTCCCCAATCGAAATACTGTTTGTAGTTTCTTGGATCAATTAACTTAATCTCGGTAATGTCGCCATCTGGGTCGGCGACGAAATCACCGTATGGCTCGACAAGACACACGGATCGCGTCTGAGCCATAATTCCTGCAGGTTCAAAAATGTCCTGATATCCTAAAAAGTGTTGCTTAATTACGCGCATATTTGATTCCTCTTTCACCTCTCGCCGCGTTGCGTCACGCGGACTTTCGCCCTCCTCAACGCTGCCGCCGGGCAGCGTCCAGTATCCCTTGTCGGCCGCATACACGACCACCATCTTGTCTTGATAGAAACAGTAGGCATGTACTGCACTGATTTTCTTTCCTCCAAGGCCTTTTTCACTTTCGATATCACGATAGGTAACTTCTAGAGTCTGGCCCGAACGATTAATGAGAATGGACTTAATTTCCATTCTGCGATAATAGCACTGAAAAGATAAGACGGATGGTGTGGTATCAGAGTCACACCGCACCAAAAAGATTCGCTACGCAGGAAGTTCGACGATGAAGGTCGAGCCTTTGTTGGTGCCCTCGGATTCGGCGCGGATGGTGCCGCCGTGCGCGAGGATAATGTACTTGAAGATGGGCGCAGTGCACATCTCACTCACCTACAAGCTTTCTAAGATATTTTTGTACCTGAATAACCAGTGCTTCTGAAACGGAACTTATTTTCTCCGCTCGACGCTCTTTCCAATCAAGCGAACGTATCTGATCAACGAGAATGACACTTTCTGCATGCTCGATATAAACAAGAATTTCGAAAGGATATCCTTTCCGAGTTGACGTAATCGGGCACAAGAGAGCAAGTCCGGATTTGCCGTTATAATTTTTGGGAGAAATAACAATCGCTGGACGTCTACCATGCTGCTCGTGTCCGCGGGTCGGATTGAAATCTACCCATACTAAATCTCCGCGATCAGGAACGTACGCTCGCTTCTTTACCATATTTCTTTTCCGACCGACTCACCCCATGCACATTCCGTGTGTTGATTTTTTTTCGTGATGCGCGAGACCATTTCCTTAATGGAAGGATTATCTTTTCGAGCTGGTATGAGAGAGATTGCTTCCCCGTTCCGGATTTCTTCGAGGCGTACGAGCTGTCCCTCGTAAAGATTGAGCTTGTTCATTGTGCCCTTCGGAAGTCGAACTGCATAACTATTCCCCCACTTTCTGATGGTTGTTGTATTCATGAGTTAAGTATATACATTTGTATATACAGGTCAAGCAGCTTGCGCACAGCCCTGAGTTCTGAACCTACAAAACTCTACACCGGAAGCTCGACGATGAAGGTTGAACCTTTGTTGGTACCCTCGGACTCGGCGCGGATGGTGCGTTATGCAAATTACTTGCCCTGTTCCCTAAGATACAACTCTATAAGTTCAATATCGCGCAGGTCTTTTGGTCTCGCGAGTACTTGTTTAATCTCGGACAGTCTTTGGAGCGGGAGGA
>JAHFMQ010000028.1 GCA_023267775.1 Candidatus Kaiserbacteria bacterium
CGGGAGACATGCTTCTGCAAATTTGAGAAGTTCATCGCGATCGGCGTGCGCTGACCACCCTTCGAGATTCTCGACCTTTGCTTTCACCTGTATGTCAACGCCATTGAGATGCACATTTGAGGCGCCTTCCATCATGCGCCGTCCAGGCGTCCCTGGCGCCTGATAACCGACGATAATGAGCGTAGTTGAGGGATCAGGTAAATACTGCTCTTCCCACCTCCCTATCCGCCCTCCATGACTCATGCCAGCGCCGGCGATAATTATTTTCGACCCAGACGTTTCCTCTATTGCCATTGATTCGTCATGCGTGAGGGTCTGTTTTAAGAATGGAAATTGAAAAATGCTTCCCTCGCGCTTCATCTCGTCTTCGGTTTCTGGCTTGAAATACGTGAGTCCCCACTTCTCATAGACTGCCGTCACCTTAATCGCAAGCGGGGAATCAAGAAATACTGGAATTTTCGGGAGCGAACCGTCCGAGAAAAAATTCGAGAGTTCATAGAGCATGAGTTGTGTCCTTTCGAGCGAAAAAGACGGTATGAGAATGGTTCCGCCTCGTAGAATGGCTCGCTTCACCGTCTCACGAAGCGTTGCCACGCGCTCGGCCTGCCGAGGGTGAAGTCGGTCACCATACACGCTTTCCATCACAAGCGCGTCGGCGTCTGGTATTGGTTCCCAATTGGGTAAGAGCGGTGAGGGCGAATTACCAATATCGCCCGTGAGCGCAACTGATACTCCTTCTTCATCCGTCATACGTATGCTTGCAGAACCGAGAATATGCCCGACGTTCCGCAAATAGACCGACAGTCCAGGAGCAACTTCTTTCTCTGTGTGATAATCCAACGTTTCGATGAGAGAGAATGTCTTTGCAACGTCCTGTTCCCCGTAGAGCGGAGCAATATTTTTTCGTAATGCCTCTTTCCCGAGAATGCCGACCGAATCGAGCAGGATAAGTTCCGCAAGATCTTTTGTCGGCGGCGTCATGTAAATCTTTCCTTTGAAACCATCTCGGACAAGCTTTGGAATACGCCCGACATGATCAAGATGCGCATGTGTGAGAACAAGTGCGTCGATTTTTGTTACATCGTAGGGAAATGGTCCATAGATATGGCTCTCAACGAAGTCTCCTCCCTGCTCGATACCGCAATCAACGAGGATTTTCCCCCGAGCGCCTTCAACTAAAAAATTAGAGCCGGTCACTTTACCGGTCGCGCCATAAAAACCGAGTCGCAAAGCCATGTATGAAATGTACCATGACGAACGAATGAAAATCGCAGACAGAGCGTATTGGCTCGGAAGCTGTCGAGCTGAGAGTCAGGCGTCGCATCAGCAGATGCGAACGCCGTACGCTCTGTCTGCGATTTTCATGGAACGACCCAAAACGAAAAAACCGCTCTTTGTGAGCGGTTTTTTCGTAGAGCTGTTCTAGTAAGAGCAACTTAATCTTGCCAGGTGGGTGCCTGAACGGCAGTTCTCGGATTTCCTCACGGACCTCACCAAATCTGCCTGAATACTAAGCTCCCTGAAATGAGGCAAGTTGCGTTTTTAAGAACAGCTCCACTTATAACTATACACCTCGTGTCAAATCTGACTGTGGAAAGAATTACCTGGGCGCAGTATCGAGCACTGGCTCGTAGAGCGTCGCCTCGTGCGGTACACGGTAATTAAGCAGCTCTTTCTTCAAAAACCAGTGTGGAATCTCCTTTTCCGCTTCTGCGATTGAACCGGATGCATGGATAAGGTTTCGGATCGCACGGGTATCGGTATCGGCCATCTGATAGGAATCGAGAACGAAATCTCCACGAATGGTCCCGATAGTGGCACTACGCGGCTCAGTATCTCCCGTGATCTTTCGCACCACTTCAACCGCATGTCCTCCTTCCCATACCATGGCAATGACCGGCCCGCTCGACATGTATTTCTTCAAACTCACGACGACGCTGTCCGCAACTTCAACCGGGTCTGTAGATGGCGGCTTTTCGCCTTTTTTCAGATAACTGGAAATTGCTTTCTCTCCGACTTTTTTCTTCCAACTCGGATCGAGGAGATAATGTTCCTCGATCATCTCTTCGGTCGGAACGAGCATTTTCAATCCAACCAGTTTCAGTCCGGTACGCTCGTATCGCTTAATAATTTCCCCGATGAGCGTGCGCTGAACGCCGTCGGGCTTAATAATGACTAACGTTCTCTCGTGTTTGGGGTGATGTGCCATATTCTTCGATTACGCAGTAATAATACGTGCTCCTCCCCTTTCGATCAATATCGTATGTTCGAAGTGTGCTGAACGGGAACCGTCCTTTGTTCGGTACGTATACCCGTCCGGAGCAAGGACAACAGACGCTTTGCCGGCAGTTGAAATCGGCTCAAGAGCAAGCACCATACCCTCGGATATGACTTTGCCTGTCCCCGCACGGCCAAAATTCGGTATAAAAGGCTCTTCATGAACCAATTCACCAACGCCGTGTCCACCAAGCTCTTTGACCACCTTAAAGCCCGCTTGCTCGATTTCTTTTTGAATGGCGGCAGAAATATCACCGATATGGTTCCCCGGTTTAGCTGCTGCGATACCAGCAGCAAGTGAAACTTCAGTTGCGGCAAGAAGTTTGTTCGTCTCCTCGCTCACTTTTCCGACTGGGACAGTAATAGCGGCATCCACAATGACGCCATTGTGAGTAAGACCGAGATCGAGACCAACAATATCACCCTCTTTTAGAATTTTCGTCGATTCGTTTGGAATACCATGCACGACCTCGTCATTTATAGATACACAAAGCGAAGCTGGGTACGGGCGTGATGCGCCCTCGGGCGTATAGCCAAGAAAACTTGGTTCATCCCCGCCGTCACGAATTAGTTGTTCAGCTAAATCATCGAGTGCCTCCGCTGAAATGCCGGGAGCGATTTTGGCGCGTAGTGCTTTCAACACAGCTGCGAGCCGCTTCCCCGCTTCGATGAGGTTCGCACGTTCAGAATCGTTCTGTATGGTCATTAGATTTTCAGATCGGTCCTTATTTCGGCAGCAATGTCTTCAGGCTTTCCTACACCATGCACCTCGACAAGCACTCTGGCTTTGCGGAATACATCAAGTGTTGCTTCCGTATTTGCATAATATTCCTCAAGACGCTTATGAACCCTGTCGTCATCAGCGCGACCTTCTATTTTTTTGCGTTTTTCAATTCTGGTATGTACCTCTTCATCAGGAACATGGAGATGAAACACAGAAAATGGTCGCCCGATCCATCGAAGTGAATCAATAATCAATTCAGCTTCCTGCACTTTACGATTGAAACCATCGAATATGACGCTGCTATCCTCCTTTAAGGCAAAGACCGCTTTCAAAAATACGTACATTGGGAAATAGGAAGGCACTAACTCCCCAGCGTTCATCGTCGCAAGTAATTTGTGCCCCACCGCGGTGTCGCCTTTTGCTATTTCTCGCAACCCATCACTCGTACCTATAACAGGCCATCCCGTCGCCTCTGAAAGCAATTTAGCTTGAGTCCCCTTCCCGCACCCCGGTTTCCCAATAAAAAATATTGTGTGTGGTGTCATCAGAACAGTTTACCACTTCCTGAACTGAAGTGATTTTAGTATTCGCGGAGTGAGACTTGTGCGTCGACTTTGCGGGCGAGGTCAAGCGTAACCTGAACAGCGATGAGAAGTGCAGTGCCGCCAAGCACAAGAGTTGTGACGCCTGTAAGCCCTTGGATAATAGAAGGCGCGATAGCAATCAAACCAAGAAATACTGCGCCTGGAAGCGTAATACGGTTCACCACCTTCGCGATGTATTCTTCCGTTTCGCGACCTGGGCGTACGCCGGGGACGAACGCTCCCGTTTTTTGCAAATTCTCTGCAACACGATGCGGTTCAAACGTAACTGCGGTATAGAAATACGTGAACAAAACGACGAAGACAAAGTAAGCAGCGCCGTACTTCCACGGATCTGAAAGGAATGCAGTGTACCAGAGTGATGCACCTGCGGCGAACGATACATGGAATGCGCCGAGCATTGAGAGTGCCATCTGCGGCAAGAGCAAGAGAGAAAGCGCAAAAATGATTGGGATAACACCTGCCTGAAGAAGGCGGATTGGCAGATACGTCGCAGCACCCTGTGAAAGAGCGGCGCCGCGCACCGCACGAGCGTAGGCAATGGGAATTGAACGCTCCGCGTCAGAGATAATGACTACCGCGTAAATCATCAATAGTGCGAGGACGAAAAATCCTAAATAGCTTGGGATATCTGCGGCTGTGGAAGCAAAAATGACGTGCGAGATGCTTGCTGGCAACCGCGCGAGGATACCCGCGAGGATGATGAGAGAAACACCGTTGCCGATGCCGAATTCGGTAACCAGTTCTCCAAGCCACATGAGGAGCAAAGACCCCGCAGTTACAAGCGCAATATTCGCAATAAGCGCTACTGAGCCAAGATGTGCAATGACGCCCTGGTTCTGAAGGAGCGCCAAGAAACTGACGGCCTGAAGAATAGCTATTGGGATCGTGATAAGACGGCTCCACTCAATAAACTTCGCTCGTCCTGCCTCACCCTCTTCAAAATATGCCTCCTTCACCTTCGGGAAAATGATGGTGCCGAGCTGCATGATGATCGAAGCTGTAATGTACGGCCCGACGCCAAGCATCACAATCGAAAGCTGTCCGAGCCCGCCTCCCGAGAAAATGTTCAAGAGACCGAAAAATTGATTGCTTGCAAAGAATGATGCCAATGCTGTTTTATCAACGTCAGGAATAGGTATTGAGGCCAGGAAACGAAACAACGCGAGCGCGCCCACGAGAAAGAAAATGCGGAAACGAATTTCAGAATCTCCGAAAGCTAATTTAAGTTTGTGTAAAAAAGAATTAAGCATGGATTGTGCCGCCGACCTTAAGTATTTCGGTGCGTGCAGCGCCAGAGACCGAGCATCCTTCTATGATAAGACCTTTAGTGAGGGGTCCTACTCCCAAAATCTTTACGATGGGCGGACGACCTTTCGAGCGACGAACAAGGTCCTTCGCAAGAAGTGTCGCGGGAGAAACGGTCTCTCCAGCCTTGTAGAGCGCTTCAAGAGCGGCAAGATTCACTACAGAAACTGGAATACGGTTTGTCTTCACGGTGCGAGCGCGGTTTTTACCGTGTCCACGCAGTTTAGGGAATTTCTTAATGAGATCGCGAGACTCTGGACGGATTTTGTGTCCAGCACGTGCCGTCTGCCCTTTGCCACCGCGGCCAGAGGTTTTACCGCGCTTGCCACCGCGACCGACAGGCGGATTTTTGCGATTTTTTGTGCGAGGAGAAAGTAAATTAAGTTGCATACGTAAAAAGTTACTTGGTGCGCAGTTTCTTAAGCGCAGCGACCGTTGCGCGTGCAATTGTAAGTTTATTCTTCGAGCGTGAGTGGATCTTTGTTACTACATCCGTTACTCCAGCAAGATCGAGCACGGTGCGCACTGCTGAACCAGCGACGAGTCCGCGGCCCTCAGAAGGAATAATTTCTACTGTCGAAGATGCGTACTTTGTGGAAACCTGATGAGGAATTGAACCGGAAGCTGTGCGAGGCACCGTAAAGAGATGTTTCTTTGCATCGCGCGTTGCCTTATCTATCGCAAGCGCCGTATCAACACCTTTCCCGAGGCCAACTCCCACGCGACCCTTTCGGTCGCCAATAATAACGACAAGACTGAAATTGAAGCGGCGACCTCCCGCCATAACGCGAGCCACACGGCGAGCGTCAATCGTGACTTGCTCGAATTCACCGCGTTCGCGTGGAGGACGTGTGCGGCTACCTCCTCGTGGCCCACGACCGCGAATTGACCCACGACCGCCACGTCCTGTAGGTGCGCCAGCAGCTGGAACAGTTTCTGCAGCAACTTCCTCAACCGGAAGAACTTCCGCAGCGTCAACGACTGGTGTAATTTCTGCCTCCTCTATGATTTCTTGTGTAATAGGTGTAGTCATGGATATTAAAAAGTGAGTCCAGCCTCGCGTGCGGCATCTGCAAGCGCTTTAACCTGGCCTCCGTAACGATAGCCGCCACGATCAAACACAATTGTCGCGATTCCTGCTGCTTTTGCTTTCTTAGCGATTGCCGCACCGACTGACGTCGCCTGCTTTGACTGTGATCCTTTGAACTCGCGTCCGTGAGCGGCAGCAATTGTCTTCCCTACCGTGTCATCGATGAGCTGTGCCGAAACGAATCGATTGCTTCGATAGACCGCGAGACGTGGTCGCTCTGCAGTTCCTTTTATCGTTGCGCGCACGCGTGCGTGGCGACGCTTGCGAAGTTCACTGTTTGTTGAAGGTGTGTGTTTCATATGAATGTTTTATACGGCCTTCTTACCTTGCTTGCGACGTACGACCTCGTTTTCGTAGCGGATACCTTTCCCAAGATACGGCTCCGGTGGTTTGATGCGTCGAATATCTGCAGCGAATTGTCCGACCGACTCTTTATTTACGCCTTCGAGTTTAATAAGGTTTTTTTCAACTGTTGCCGTAATATCCTCCGGTATAGGAAGCGAAACGGTATGCGAGAAACCGACCGTGAGAACAATATTTTTCCCTTTCACTTCAACGCGGTAGCCGACGCCTTCGAGAATAAGTTTCTTTGCATACTTTTCTTCAACACCTGCGGCCATATTCTTCAAATGTGAAGCGTAGGTACCAAGGAGCATGTGGCTCAAGCGGGAACGATCTTTTGTCGTAATTGAAACCTCCTTCCCATTGACTGCGATATCAATCGTAGGATGGATGCGCTTCGTAAGCGTACCCTTCGATCCTTTGACTGTAAGCATGCCGTTTGCTACCGATACATCGGCCTTTCCTACTGAAATAGATTTTTTTGCGAGTCGGCTCATAAATTACCAAATTTCGAAAAGCTCTTCTCCGCCATGCCGATTCTTGCGAGCCTCCGCATCAGAAATAATTCCTACCGAAGAAGAGATGAGGCGTGCGCCAGTGCCGCCCTTCACCTTATGTGCTCCGGTGTGCGGAGCGTAGAGTCGGCGACCGGGCTTGGAGATACGCTTCACACCGCGAAGTCTCGCTTGATCATGTTCATCATAGGCAAGCGTGACGACTAGTGTCTTTTTGACCTCACTACCCTCTTTTGTTTTCACTTCAACATGCGTGAGAAAACCAAGTTCCTTGAGCTTCTTCGCAATTGCAGCAAGATGCCCGGAGTACGCAACTGACACGTCACGCGCGCCGATAAGAGCAGCGTTCTGCAAACGAATTATGAAATCGCCGACGCGGTCAGTTACCATGATGTTAGATTTACTTGCGAGTAAAGCGAACTAGAAAATCTTACATCCAGCACCAGTTTCTGAGAATAGGGTAACGCTACACCGTGCAGGGCGTTTTTAGAAAAAAGTTCGTTAGTGATAGTCGTTTTCATAGTTGGAAACTGGTGCTGGGTGAGCAAAACATAGTCGCTTTGCTTCTTGTTTTGCTTCACCATGATGCTTTCTTTACGCCAGGGATTTTCCCTTCGCGCGCGAGCTCGCGGAACTGGATGCGGGAGAGACCAAACGTCCGCATATAGCCGCGAGAGCGACCACTGATCGCACAGCGATTCTTCAACCGTACTGGGGATGAATTTCTCGGAAGTTTTTGTAGGGCTTCGGCATCACCAGCCAACTTAAAAGCAGCACGCTTCACTGCGTACTTCTTTACGAGTTTGAGCTTTTTAGCGTATCTCGCTAGCTGGGATCGTTTTGCCATAAAAAAATAAGCTCCGAGGAGCGTATGCCTCAGATTATCAGCGTTTTACGCTCGAGTCAACGACGAGCGGCATACCGATGTGACGGAAGAAAGCCTCGGCCTCGGCCTTCCCTTTTGCGGTCGTAACGATGGTTATCGCAAACCCAAAAACGTCCTTCAAGTCTTCGTCACTGGTTTCCGGAAAGATCGTATTTTCCTTAATGCCAATCGTTAGATTGCCCATGTCGTCAATTGCTTTCGGGGAAAGTCCGCGGAAGTCGCGGGTGCGTGGAAGAGCGATATGGATGAGTTTATCGATGAAGTCGTACATGCGAGCTCCACGAAGCGTAATTTGGAAGCCAACCGTATCCCCTTCGCGGACTTTAAAGGACGCTATGGAAAGGCGAGCAGGACGTGCTGAAGGCTTTTGACCGGTGATTTTCTTGAGACGATCTTCAATAACTTCAAGTTGCTTTTTATCGCGTTTCTTTCCTACTCCGGAAGAAACGATAATTTTCTGGATGCGTGGGCCCTGCATCGGACTTGTGTAGCCAAACTTTTCCGCAAGAGCGGTATAAGCTGACTGCTGACGCTGTTTGGTGATGGAAGACATATTATTTTTCGATACGCTTAACATTTGATGCGTCAATCGGCCGGGAACGCTCGACGATGCGACCAATCTGCCCTGTTCGACCCTTAAGATGGCGCTTGAAAAGCGCAACCCCCTCAACGACGACCGATCCTTCGCGAGGAAGGGCGCGCACGACGACACCGGACTTTCCTTTGTCCTTTCCAGTTATCACTTTTACTTTGTCTCCTTTTTTTATATGCATACCAAAATAATTAGACGACTTCAGGCGCAAGCGACACGATTGAGTGCCAGCCCATCTCGGAAAGTTCGCGGGGCACCGGACCAAAGATGCGATTCCCTTTTGGCGCCATCTCCTTACCCTGCTTCTCAATAAGCACCACGGCGTTTTCATCAAAGCGAATATAGGAACCATCCTTGCGGGCGAATTGCTTTAGCTGTCTGACCACAACTGCGCGGAACACATCCTTCTTCTTCACAGCCTTGCGCGGCTCGGCCGTCTGAATAGAAACGACGACAACATCCCCGATTTCGGCATAGCGACGCTTGCTGCCCCCGAGCACTTTGAAAATGCGGGCGACTTTACCGCCGGAATTATCTGCAACCATAACGATGGATCGTGGCTGTAACATATTAGTTTTCGGTTTCGGTCGATACGGTTTTCGTTGTATCGATCATAAAATGCTTCAATTTCGAAATCGGGCGCGTCGCCACAATCGTAACTTTATCACCCACCTTCACGGTGTTACCCGGATCGTGCGCGAGATATTTCTTTGAACGAATGAAATACTTTTTGTATTTTGCATTCTTCACGTAACGATCGACCTTGACCGTGGCTGTATCTTTCATGGCCGTCTTTACGACGACTCCGACAAACGTTTGAGGACGAATAATTTTTTGTTCCATATAAAATTTAGGCGACGCGCACACGAGCATGCTGCTCAGTGAGCATTCGTGCAATTTTCGTTCGAAGCTTCTTCGGGGCGTTCGAATCCTTTGCACGTGCGCCAGCGGCGGAAAAGCGTTCAATGCGAAGTTCTGCACGCGTGTCAGCAATGAGCTTTACGAGCTCAGTATCTGTCTTGGTCTTCATGTTGTCTTTTTTTGTCATACAAAGAGAGAAAAAGCAATTAGCGGCGGGAAATGATGGAAGTCGTCACCGGCAACTTCATACCTGCCTGGCGCAAGTGCGCGCGCGCAACGTCCTCAGGAACACCATCAAGCTCAAACAGTACTCGACCTGGACGTACTTCAAAAACGTAATGCTTCGGATCGCCTTTACCGCTACCCATACCTACTTCCGCTGGCTTTGCAGTCACCGGTCGGTCAGGGAAAATGCGGATCCACATCTTGCCTGATTTTGATGTTGCACGAGCGAGAACCTTACGAGCTGACTCGATCTGATTGCTCGTAACGCGCGCATTCGAAAGCGCCTTGATGCCAATAGAACCAAAAGCAATGGTTGTCCCGCGAGTGTCAGGACGATTCAAACGCTTTGCGCTCTTGCGCTGCGTCTGCCATTTGCGGTGCTTAACTTTTTTAGGAAACATCATAATAGTAGTACAAATTAGCCGCGTGCCGGTGCCGTTTCCGTTAAGCGAACAGCCGCTTTCTTATCCTGGTACACATTGCCACGGTAAATCCAGACCTTGATACCGATCACACCGTACGGAAGATATGCTTGCTCGTGAGCAAAATCGATATCGGCGCGGAACGTCTGTAGAGGAATACGACCTTTCTTCGCTTCCTCTTTGCGACTCATTTCAGCACCACCAAGTCGTCCGGAAAGCGCAATGCGCACACCTTCGACTTCGCGAATCGCAATAACTTTTTCAACTGTTTGTTTAAGAACACGACGGAATGGCATACGCTTCTCAAGACCTTCGGCGACCATGTAGGTGACGACTGCTGCGTCCGTTTCTGGCTGACGAATTTCGATAATATCAAACTTGACCTGCTTCCCTGCTGGAAGA
>JAHFMQ010000029.1 GCA_023267775.1 Candidatus Kaiserbacteria bacterium
AAAAATGGTTACTTCCACGGACCTGCGAACGGTTACCCAGAAGGATGTCCTGAAGATAAGGAGATGGCAAGTAAAGTTACCGTGACGGCAACCGATAAAGACGGCCAGACCGACACCAAGACATTTGGTGCGCGTGCCTTCGAAGGCCAAGGCTTCGTGCCGCTAAAATAAAAAAGAATAGTGATCTGGCCGTCTGAGACGATGTTGGAACCAAATTAAGGCTTTTCGAACACGAGAGTAACTCCCTCTGAAACCACCTCGGGTTTACCGTCAGAGATTTTTACTGCGGAGTTATCGTCGCAGGCATAGAGAGTGGTCGTGAATTCGCTCTTGAGTGAATCGAGTACTTCTTTTCTGACCTTAGAGAAGTACGGGGAATTGAGATGCGGAACAAAAAGACAGTCGACATACGCCAGAGATGGCGCTAGCTCCGCAAACGCCTCTTCAGGATAAACCATCTTCATTAATTTTTGCGAGAGGAACTTCCCTGCCACCATACTTCCCGCACTGATGCCCATATATACACGAGACTTAAGGAGGTCTGGTAATGCTTTCTCGAGCCCTGAGTCGCGAATTGCTTTTGCTAGATACTGTTCGTTGCCTCCACCGAAACAAATGAGATTAGCTGCTTCAAAATGCGACCGCCATTCTTCTTCAGTCAGGCCAGCAATGTCTAACATATCAATCGAGTGATATCCTTGTTTCGTAAATTGACTAAGATTTTCTATGAGCCAACTTTTGTCCTCTACGACAGGATTCGCTGCTGTTGGAACAAACAATACAGATATTTCATTTGCAGGTTTCCCTACCAATTCAAGAACAGCGTTCGTAATTGATTTGTTGGTGATACCCGAAGAGGTGAGGAGAAATTTCATACGGTAACAATATCAGATTTACAAAACCGTTGGCTGGCCGTCTGGTACGATGTTGGAACCTTTTTAAGCCCTAAATAGTGTAGGAATATTTTCTGACTTCGATGCCCTTCTTTTCAGCTTTGTTTATCGTGTCTTGCGTACCCGCGCTACCATTCACTTGGAAAGCGACCAGTCTGTCTGCGGCATTTACGATGTTAGTGATTCGGTCAAAATAGGCGTCTTTATCAATAATTTTATTTGTAGGATTTTCAATTACAGAAACAGGGGAAGCTTTTAAAACGGTTTCAATTTGTTTAATTAACCCTTCAGCTTGTTCTGGACTAATTACTCTTTCTTCCGCCCTTTTTCTATAATGTTTACTATATCGATCTACCGTACAAGGAAGGAATATTTTTATTTGTGTTGCTGAATGAGTTAGTCTTAACGCTTCGTCCGTAGCAATAAAATCTACTCCAAGCGCACCACCAGTCACGATTCCATCACCCGATTTAATAATTTCTGAAACTTCTTTTCTCACATCGCCCTCGACTTGTTCATTGGTGTTGCTCCAAGTCCCCGCAATAGCGACCCATTTCATAGATTTATATACTACCAATTTACGAGCTGGTTGTCTGATACTATCCTGTTTTCATGACAAGTCCGCGAATCATAGAAAACCGCAGTCCTGGGGTGTCTTACCAGACATCGCAAGTCAATTTTAAGGTTCTTGCGCACGGCTGGGGGACTAGGACTCGAACCTAGATCGTCGGGACCAAAACCCGATGTCCTACCATTAGACGATCCCCCAGCCGTACACACGAACTATCCTGATGCTAACTCATTTTTAAATTTCAGCGAGCGGACCAATTCTGACGTCCAACTGGCAATCCCCCGATTCATATCTACACTTTTCTTCACACGAACACGAAGGACTCCGTGATAATCTTTAGCATCATTGTGCCGTACACGTTTCTTAGAACTCTTTTTGTAGTATATGACAATTTTCCCAGGGGACATTATGAGCTTCTTCTCCCACCATTCTTGAATTTCAGCTGAATCAGTCTTGCGCGAATCATGAATATAGAGACTGTAAACAAAATTATCATTTTTAACACCTAGGAATCTCCGGCACCAATTCTTGAAAATGATAATCGTATTTTCATCCATATTCGTGAAGGTAACAAGCGCGCCAGTACGCCAAGACTTCTCTTTGTGTCCTTCTGCCCAATAGAGCGTCACCCCAACGAGCCAGAGTGGCTCAGAAAAGAGTTCTTTAACTTCTTGCCGAGCTGTATCAGTGATGCTCTGCGTTCGACTGATACGTTCTTGCCGGCGCGCTTCCCAACCGAGCGCAACTGCATCTAGTTTCTTTTGTTGTATACGAGAAATGTATTCTGCAGGTATTTCAACTTTTCTCAACCACAGCGAAAGAGAGGACTTCGAGACCGAAACCTTTTTTAGAATTTCTCCATAAGTCTTGCCCCGTTTCCGAAGTCAAATGGCTAATTTCTTTTCTTCCGCAAGACTATTCATGTTGCAACGATACCATGATTATACGCTCATGAACATAAAACTATTGTTCGTATGTTGAAAACTTATTCAGGAAAGAGTTCGAGGACGGCGAGTTCGAGTGGGAGCACAGGAATGGGTGCATAGCGGATGCGTTCTGCAGCGTTCAGGAATGCGAGCATGGTCGTGTGCGTAATACCCTTTTCTTTTGCGAATGTTTCGAGGGCAGAAAATTCGTCCGCACCGAGCTCGTCTGCGAGCGGGGCGCGGAGGTCTGCCGCGTAGCGGATGAGGAGTGTGGCGCGAAGCGCCTCCAAGACTAGTTCGAGAAACAGCTTTATATCCGCACCTGCTTTACTCGCCGACTCAATCGCTGCGAGAGCTTTGCCGCGCTCGCCCTGGGCGAGCGCGGATATGAGCGCATGCACCTGCTCCCGTTTCGGTGCCCCTGTCGCCGCCTCGACCATCCCTCGCGACAATTTCTTCTCATCCGCACCGGCAAATACTTTCTGCAGCACCGAAAGCGCGTCGCGATACGATCCTTCAGCGAGCATCGCAATGAGTTCAGCAGCATCCGGCGCAAGTGTGTACCCTTCTTTCTTCGCAACCGCCGCAGTCATCCTTGCAAGCACTGCGCGCGTCGGCTTCTTAAATTCAAATACCTGACAGCGCGATTGCACGGTTTCCGGTACTTTCTCAAGCTCGGTCGTCGCAAGAATAAACACTGCATAGGCTGGAGGCTCTTCAAGTGTTTTCAAAAATGCATTCCACGCACCCTTCGAGAGCATGTGCACTTCGTCGAGAATATACACTTTGTACGGTGACTGGAACGGAAGTGTGTACACGCCCTCGGTGAGCGCACGAATATCCTCTACGCTGTTATTGCTCGCCGCATCGACTTCATATAAATCGTTCTCTATACATCCAATCGCAGCAGCAAAAATACGGGCGACTGAAGTTTTTCCGAGACCACGCGAACCCGCAAAGAGATACGCATGCCCGATCTTCTTCGACTTTACCACTTCCTCAAGCGGTTTTGTGACCTGCTCCTGCCCCACCACATCCGCAAACGTAGCGGGACGGTGCGTACGATAAAGAGACTGGTGCGCCATAGTGTGCTGAGTATAACAAATTACAGAAAATGAATGGCCGGCAAGGGGGACCTTGCCGGCCGTGATGTCGCTCAAAACAACGCTTCAATAGTTGGCGGGACTTTTCGTAGATGTCTGTAGCTATTTACCCCCTTAAATCGCGCTTCCGCCCTCGATTTAGTAATGGGAAACCAGTTCGCACTCACCGACCTATTCTCGGCAAACCAATTGAGCCAAGAATCACTTTTTTTCCATAACGGACTATTAAGCTCGGGAAAATCTTTCATGATTCCGCCTCGTGGTGAAAAATAAAGTGCCCTGAATTCACTTTCCTTCTCCTCTGCCCCACTCAGACGGACAATGCGAGGAAAATCACTTACGTTTTTCGAAACAGGTCGAATTCTCCGACGGTGCAAGAAAAATGCAAAAAATTCGTCTCTGATCTCGCCTATTCCTCGATCAGTCACCAAAAAACGCAATTTGACTCCTATCAGGGAAATACGGTACGTGATTCCACCTTCTTGAATGATACATTCCTTCACCTTTTTCGCTCGATACATTACTACTACCTCCTTAGATTAAAGGTCAAAACTATCCTTGCAAAATATTACACGCGTGTCGCACTTCCCGCAACGGTGTATAAAAATTCGACCGACTAGTTGCCTAGTCGGTCGTAAATAAGTGTTGGCGCTAAACCAACAAGGACTCCCTGCGTGGAAAGATCTTCTCAAACGAATCTCTTTGTTCAGATCGCGAGATCTGAATCTCAAGATCAATTCCGCGAATCACTTCCTTTGTCTCAGCAATTTTTAAATCTATCTCTTCCATCCTTTCTGACAGCGCCTCATGCTGCCTTTCTTTGCCGATAATAGGCACGCGTTTCGCCATTCCTTTTGGAATTATTTCGAGATTTTGCAATTCTTCCAGAACTCGCCACCGTTCATCTCTGAGCGCACCCAGATATCCATTCTGGAATTCTCGAATATGTTCGAGGTTGCCGAATTGCCACTTAAATCTCGAGCACCCCATAGACATCATGCGAGTCTCCCTTCGTAAAAATGTTCAAGTGTCTGTTGAGATTCTATCATGCGCTCGATATATGCAAAAAGAGAACGACCATCCCGTGCGGGATGGTCGTCTATGATTTTTTACAAAAGAACAAATGTGTGAGCTTGTACCTCGTCTCGCCACTTAAATCCGCAATGCTTCGGAATCACTTCGTACACGAAGTGCAGACGGTAGGCGCGTGTCTGACACTGAGGGAACGTAAGATGTTCTGAGGCCTCGGGGTTTGCGAATGGATGGTAGGGTGATTTGTCCGCAGTGGGCACCCGTACCTCCTGTAAGTTGAGTCTGCGGGCGAGCAAAATAACAACTCGATAGAGCAGTTTCTCCCAATAAAGTGGAGCGAGATATTTCTGTTTTCCTTCCACTCCCTGCACTTGTCGGACAAAAAGACATGTGGAGTCCTTTTCAAACCCGATCATCGCGATGGGTACTTTCTCTTGCATATCACCAGAAACATCCTTCACGTAAAGAACGAAGCCGAGTTTGGTATCCCAATATAAGTTGGGATACGATGCCCACCAACCAGCCCTTCTTGTCGCCACAAACTCGAGTGAATAGCGATAATTGATATCTCCATTCCAATCCTTCACGTGGTCTCGGAGCATGTCACTGAAACGACTCTGAACTTTTTGAAGAGGTTGTTGGAACGTGATGATTTTCTTCTGAAACCGACGATCAAGAATACTCCCTATAAATCCGAGGATGCGACGTATGAGTCTCATAAGTTCCTCCACGTTATTGGTGAACCTTCCGCGGAGAATTGTACCGTATCAAAAGTATTTGTCAAATCGATCGAAAAGAAACGACCAGCTGGGTTACCAGCCGGTCGTTATTTCTTTCTATGCGTCAAATAAGCCCTCTCACGTACATACGTCTAGCACGCCTCTCGATTAGTACACTCAACCGAGCGTCACGTATGGATTTCAATATCAAACTATCAATCTCAACCCAAGGTTCTTCATCAGATTTCTTTTCTTTATTTCTTGCAGACATGAGCCCAACCCATGGGTTTGTTGGTATCCATCTGTTAGTTCTAAATCCCGGAAACTCCTTGCCTGTTGCGCCAGAGCACGGCCAGTATCGTCTTACAGCCTCCTGAGCGGTTGGCGCCTCAACGCAAATCATTTCAAACTTATCTTCCAAAAAATTCTCTTTCTGTATTACCTGCCGATACAAATAGAATTTGATTGGAATTCCTCCTTTCCGTTGAGCAAATTCAATTAAAAACATGTCACAGGTGGCTCTGTCGCATTCTTCTACGACACTCTGCAACACTCTGGCGAACAGGATCATGAAGCCCTCCCTTCTATAATATTCGTTTAAAGGTTCAAAAAGTTTCTGGTCAAAAGGTTACTCCCCTATAGCATGTTCTGCAACACGCCGAGTACCTACAGAATTCGGCCGACTGTTTCCAGTCGGCCGTTCCCATAAAAGATCCTCATCACCAATTTCTCCTTTCTCGTGGCGTTGGAACACCTATAAAATATCATTTCCCGTATGGTTCGCAATGATCGCTGAAAGCTCTGTGGAAGTACTGGCTTGCATAAGTTTCGCGCGTAATTCTGCTGCACCATCGAACCCCGTCACGAACGCTTTAATGTGCTTCTTCAGTATCGAGAAATTTTTTGGCGGCGTGAGTTTTTCAAAGTCTTGTGCGAGTTCGATGAGCGCCGCGAGCTTCAGAGCGAGCGGCGTATCTTCAGTTTTCCGCCCGGCAAATACCCACGGATTACCAAACATAGCCCGACCGAGCATCGCGCCGTCACAGCCTGATTCGGAAATTTTAATTTGAGCATCTTCCAAGTCCTGAACATCGCCGTTTCCAATGAGTAGCACACTTGGATTAACACGATTACGAATCGCGACCGCTTTATTCATGAGGGTCCAGTCGGCGGGCACAAGCGACATGTCTTTTCTCGTGCGCAGATGGAGCGTAATCGCAGCAGGGTTCGCTTCAAGAAGCGCGATGAGCCATTCATCGAGCGATTCTTTGTTGTACCCCACGCGCGTCTTCACCGAGACCGGTAGACTGCTTGCCTCCTGTGCCGCACGAATAAGCTCCGCGGCAAGTTTCGGATTCTTCACAAGTGCTGCACCCGCTCCCTGCTTTTCAATCGCACGATCTGGACAACCCATGTTGAGATCAACGCCATCAAAACCAAGCCCGGCAACCAATTTCGTCGCATACGAAATCATGTCTGGTTTCGATGAAAATATTTGCGCCAGAATCGGCCGTTCGGCAGGAGTCTTCGACAGAATTCCCATGAGCGGATTCTCCTCGTCTTTCATCTTCTTGATCTCGCGAGTGTGGTAGAGACCATCGGCCGACACGAATTCAGTCCAGAATACATCCGGTGCACCACGTTTTGCGACGAGCTGCCGAAACGCAGCATCAGTCACGTCCGCCATCGGTGCCATGACGAAAAATGGTTTTGTGAGACTCTGCCAGAACGACTGCATGTGGCTACACTAGCACTAGAGTCGCTATTTCGGCGATACCGCGCGCTTTAAATAAATTTTCCCCGGGAATCGTAGGTCGACGTACTGCAGTGTCGGATCGGTAAGATTTACTTGAGTTTTTGCTGAGACGAGCGCCGTGTACGCATTCTGTTCATCGCCGAGGAGATAGGTGATGCGCAAACCTGAAGCAATAGAGTGTGTCGATGTGCTCATGAAAAAATCTACTTCATCGCCGTGAATGACGATGCTCGCAACTGATTTACCAAATGATTCGAGTTGGCGTGCAAAATCAAACACCGTGGGGACATGATCTGCATCTTTGAGTGTGGCGCCGATCGGTGAAGGCGTTCCATCCTGAAAAGTGTCAAAGAGAATAAAGGGAGTGAGTGTTTTGTCGGGATTTGATTCTGAGAGAGATTGTTGCATACCGTCAGAGCTGAGGAACGATTCCGTTGCTGACGCGTACACGAACCCGCCTGCATCAAACAGATAGCATTCGTTATATGGCGTGGGGATCACTTCCTTTATGAGGTTCCCTGAGGTCGTGGAGTCAGCAGGTGTCCCACACCAATGTGCAATGGGTACGCGATAGTTCGCCTTGATCGAAAGCCCGGTCAGACCATTTCTAAAAAGCGAGACTGCGGCGATGTCAGGATGAGCAGCAATAATTTCCTCATGAATACGGGAGGCGGGATAAAAAATAGTTGAGTCGCGAGGAATAATTCCAAAATAAGTTCCTTGTAGTGCTGTTTTGGCGATGTCCATAAGCGACGCGTCGGCATCCTGAACATCAATTTCTGAAATACGCACTGCAGGCTGCCACAGACCGTAAACCATTCCGCCGACACACAGGAAAAAAAGTATGGTGCATGCAATGCGCAGATAGCGGCGGCGTTTACGCCGCCGCTCCGACAAGCCCTGCCTGCCGGCAGGCAGGCGCTCGTTATCGCGCGAGACCGATGATCTGCTTACCGACATACGGCACAAGAGCTTCTGGCACTTTGATAGAGCCGTCCGGCTGTTGATAGTTCTCGACGATGGAAACCAGAATGCGCGGCGTCGGGATCGCGGTGGAATTCAACGAATGCGGGAAGCGCATAGTTCCCTCTGCGTCGCGATAACGAATGTTAAGTCGTCGCGTCTGGAAATCATGGAAATAGGAAGCAGAACTTATCTCTCGATACTTGCCCTCTCCAGGCACCCACAATTCGATATCGTATTTCTTTACTTGTCCGAGCCCGAGATCGCCGCCGCAATTCACCACCGTGTGGTACGGAATTTTTAGAAGTTCGATAAATTCTTCGGTATTACGATTGAGCCACTCATGGAGGCGCACCGATTCGTCATGCTCTGCGCGGCAAAGAATAATTTGTTCCCATTTGAAAAATTCGTGGACGCGGATGAGACCATTGACGTCTTTCCCATGCGCACCAGCCTCGCGACGGAAGCATGGAGAGAACGCAAGGAACTGAATCGGGTTTGCGGACACATCGATTATGTCATTCATGTAATACGCCATACTTGCGACTTCTGAAGTGCCCGCGAGATACTCCCCATCCTGTGTTTTATAAAGATCTTCTTCTCCTTGCGGAAGGTACCCGGTGCCCAAGAGTGTTTCGCGACGCACGAGAGATGGTGCGGAGAGTGGCACGAGCCCTTTTGCAGAGAAATGCTTGAGTGCGAGCTGCCACACTGCGTTCATAAGCAACACCGCATCGCCTTTGAGGAAATACCCGCGAAAGCCGGCGACCTTCGCGCCGCGCTCGAAGTCGGCGATATCAAGCGCGGTCATGAGTTCGACGTGATTTTTTGGCGTAAACGCGAAGGTCGCCGGTTCTCCCCACTTCTTGACCTCTTTATTGTCAGCATCGCTTACGCCATCTGGTACGGACATGTCCGGAATGTTCGGCACTGTGAGCATGAGCTTCTGCCATTCGATCATCACAGTTTTCAGTTTCTCTTCTGTCTCGTTCATACCGTTTTTGAGCTGGCGCATCGCCTCAAGCAGTTTCTCGCGTTCGCTACCAGTCGCACGCTGAATTTCAGAACTTCTGCGGTTCTGTTCGGAACGCTTTGCGTCAAATTCCTGACGGAGAGTTTTGCGTTCGTCATCGACTGCAAGCAAGCGATCTATGTCTGCATCAATTCGCTTTTTCGCTGCGCCGGCTTTAATGATGTCGGCATTTTCCCGAATGAAATGAATATCGAGCATATGAGTCAGTATATACCACCTAGTTCACGACCTCTCCTAACAGTGTTGTGGCGGAAGCTCCTCCATTCAATCGATAGTCTTCTAGAATCTTCACCAATTTGCTTTTTGTAATAGAAAATCCAGTGGGTATCAAATAGACCTCGTTTCCATCAATCATTTTTATAAGGATATATCTCTGTGGAAATTTCGTGTAATGTCTCCATTGTAAAGTAATTTGGAGAATTTCCTTCCAAGGAAGAATGGTGTTTTTGGTCGCACCTAAACCAAGGAACACAGCCCAAGGACCGAATTTTTTTTCTGCTAAATGGCCTGGAATGACTTCCATACCATTAGCATTCAAGATTAGAAATGGCTGTCTATTACCTGAGAACCGTAGAATGCGCTGGACGAGCACCACGATACCAATTAAGAATATGACACCAAAAAATAAAGCAAGTAAGGTTAGCATTGTGTCACTTAAAAAATATGGGGCTAGGGTAAACTCCACTAGTAGGAGAATAATAATGAGTGCCGTGAGACTTAGGATGTAGCCCATTCTGCTTTCGTAAAAAATTATCGCACCGCTTTGAGGATCAGTCGCGATATTCCGCATAATGGTTGAGTATACTATAAACGTGACCATCAAGGAATTACAGCGCACAGAATGGCCAAAGCAATTGCTTGAAATACCTCAGTTGCCGAAGAAGCTTTGGATTCGCGGCTCTCTGCCCGCTGTTGGGAC
>JAHFMQ010000030.1 GCA_023267775.1 Candidatus Kaiserbacteria bacterium
GACGCACGCCGAAATGGACGTGTGGCTTACGCGTATTGCAAATGAGAAGGGCGCTGCCTATGTTGAAGCTGGCGTGCTAGTAAATTCCGGAGAATTTTCCGGCAAAAATAGCGAGGAGGCAAAATGGGACATCGTAAAGTTCGTTGGGGGTGAACGGGCTACGCAGTATCGCATTCGCGATTGGCTTATTTCTCGTCAGCGTTATTGGGGGTGTCCGATACCGATTGTCTACGATCCTGAGGGTAAACCGCACCCAATTCCTGCGGAACATTTGCCGTGGCTTCTACCAACCGATGTCGATTTCATGCCAACCGGTAAAGCACCTCTCGCTTCTTCAAAAGAGCTTAAAGAACGTGTAACGAAAATATTTGGCGAGGGCTGGACACCGGAATACGACACACTCGATACATTTGCAGACTCGTCGTGGTATTTCCTTCGCTACCTAAGTCCGAAAGATTCTCATAATTTTTCTGACGCGGCGCTCATGAAAAGGTGGTTACCGGTTGATCGCTATTCGGGCGGAAGTGAACACACCACAATGCATCTTCTCTACGCGCGTTTCTTCATGAAAGCGCTATTCGATTTGGCCCTTGTCCCGGTTGATGAGCCATTTAAAGAACGTTTCAATCGCGGGCTCATCATGGGTCCTGATGGTCAGAAAATGAGTAAATCTAAGGGAAACGTACTGAACCCAGACGAATTTGTTGAAAAATATGGGGCAGACGCAGTACGAGTGTACCTAGCCTTTATAGGTCCCTACAATGAGCCCGGAAGTTATCCCTGGAATTTGGATGGAGTTACCGCAATGCGGAAATTTCTTGACCGTGTCGACCGTCTTTCAGAGAAGGTGCAAGAATCTGTGGAGGTATCTGATGTGCTTATGCAGGCTCTCGCTCGCACAACCGTGAAAGTTTCTGAGGATGGAGATCGATTCAAATTCAATACGTGCGTAGCGGCACTTATGATTCTCGTTAATGAACTTGAGGCTGCACAGAACATTTCTAAAAAAGTATTCCTTGATTTCCTTGTGATGCTAGCACCGTTCGCACCACATCTTTCGGAACACCTCTGGGCGAAAGTTGGAGGAGAGGGAAGCGTGCATCAAGCATTGTGGCCAATATATGAAAAGACATTCGTCAGCCAACATGAAGTTGTTGTCCAGGTAAATGGGAAACGACGCGGATCATTACTTATCGCAAAAGATGTTTCTGAAGCTGATGTAGTCAACCAAGCGCGCTCAATCGCTACTGTTGAAGCGGCGCTGGCCGGCAAAACACCGAAGCGGGTCGTGTACGTGCAGGGTAAAATCCTCAATTTAGTGGTGTAGGAGACCTGCTATTGACTCTTTTACTGGTAATTGCTATAAATTACACCACATGGTCAAGTCTTTAAAGACGCAGAAGCAGGCAAAGGCGGGGGCCACCCCTGCATCGTTCTCATTTGACAGCGCCACGCTTGTTAAACAACTCCTTTCGGGGGCATCTGACAGATCGCGCGAAGTCCTTATTCGCCGATTTGGTTTGGGGGCTAATCCCGAGCGCGAAACACTCGAGGCTATTGGGGATCGTTCCGGTATTACGCGCGAACGCGTGCGTCAGATCGAAGCAGCAGGTCTTGATGCTGTGCGCGCCAGCAAAGCATTTAAGGAAGCGAAATCGGCATTTCAGGAGATCGCCAACTACATCAGTTCGATGGGAGCAATCGTTCCGGAAGACGCACTCCTTGCTTCACTTGGGAAAGACGAGAAAACTCGCAACCGGTTTCGTTTTTTCTTGACGATTGACTCGGCATTTTTCCGCGAACGCGAGACGAACGATTTTCTTGCTCGTTGGCACATTGACGCTACAACTGCAAAACATATTCATGAGGCGCTTTCAAAGCTTTATGCATCTCTTTCTGATAATGAAGTAGTTTCTGAAGGCAAAATGCTGGATCTCTTCCTTGATGAACTTAAGGAAGTAAACGATGCTTATAAGAACGAGGAAGTATTAAAACGTTGGCTCTCCCTTTCGAAGCATATCGGCAGCAACCCGCTTGCAGAATGGGGTCGTGTCACTGCTCCTGCGATTCGTATTAAAGGCGTGCGTGATTATGCCTATCTCGCCGTCAAGCGACATGGTTCTCCCATGCACTTCTCTGAAGTCGCTGAAGCAATTGGCGGACTCTTTTCAAAGAAGGCTCATATTGCAACCACCCACAACGAACTTATTAAAGACCCTCGTTTTGTACTCGTGGGCCGTGGTCTCTACGCTCTGACTGAGTGGGGCTACACTCCGGGCGTCGTACGCGAAGTGATTCATGAAGCCTTGAAGAAAGAGGGTCCTATGAAAAAGGACGAAATTATCAAACACGTAAAGCGTGCACGTTTCGTCAAAGACAATACGATTCTGGTAAACCTCAACGATTCTCGTTACTTTAAGCGATTGAAAGACGGTCGCTACATCGCAATCTAAGCATATAAACAAACCAAGTCCGTCATCTGACGGACTTGGTTTTTTATTGATATACTGAACCCATGCTATCGTTCTTTCAGGACATCTTTACCGACACATTCGGTATCCGGTTTAATGCTTGGCCGCTGTTCATCGTAGGGGCTGTTCTACTCCTAACCGCTTTTATTTTCATGTCGGATGGAGTTTCCTATTCTCTGTCGTTGGCATTATTCCTAGCTCCACTGTGGCTACCTGTGTTGCTACTGAGTGCCGCATATAAACTTTGGTACATTCTGCAACAAGGAGTGTTCATTTCTTCTCAGAAGTACGTTCTTCTTGAAATCAAACCACCGCGGAATCTGGTAAAAACTCCTTTGGCGATGGAAACATTTCTTACAAGTTTGCATCTTACCGGAGGCGAATCAAATTGGTATGCTCGTTTTTGGGGCGGCACTCGACCATTCTGGTCACTCGAAATAGCTTCTCTTGAAGGCCAGGTACATTTCTACGTATGGGCGCGGGAAAAACTGCGAGAAATTGTCGAAGCTCAACTGTATGCCCAATATCCAGGTGTGCAGGTTCTTGAAGCACCTGATTACACTCGCCTTATTTCTGGCACGGTGGAGGATTGGGGTATATGGGGCTGCGATTACAAACAGACAGCCCCAGACCCTTTGCCAATAAAGACTTATGTAGAATACGGACTCGATAAAGTCCAGAAAGAGCCAGAACAAGTCGATCCACTTTCAAATCTTATTGAGTTCATGAGCTCTGTTGGTAAAGGGGAAAATATTTGGCTCCAAATTGTCATCAGAGCCCATAAAGGAGAGAAGTATGACAAACTTAACGAAAGTGGGAAACCTTATACTTGGGTCGACGAAGCAAAAGAACTTATAGAAAAAATTCGATCAGAAACCCGTGATACCTACGTCGACCCGGTATCAGGTGAAGAACGTCCAGGTTTCCCAAATCCGACCAAAGGCCAATCGGAGAAAATTGCCGCAATGGAGCGCAATGTATCAAAGCTAGCATTTGACGTCGGCGCGCGATGCATTTATTTTGCTAAGCCTAAAAACTTCAGAACAGCGGTTATACCTCATATGATTGCACTCTTTAAACCATTCAGCAGTGAAGGATGGAATGGACTGAATTCGACAGGATGGATGAAGACTTTTGATGATTTTCCTTGGGAAATCGGTGTTGAAAAGCGGAAAAATCGATTTCGCAAGAGGCTTGTGGAAGTCTATCGCCGCCGACAATTTTTCCACGACCCATTTTATGAAGGCGGGCTACCGAAAAGCAAACTTATGGTGATGAGCACCGAAGAAATAGCAACCATCTTCCATGTCCCATCGAGTACGGTAGGAGCCCCTGGCCTCGCACGCATTCAGTCAGCAACTGGCGAAGCTCCGGTCAATCTTCCCACATAATCGGCATGGTTTCTTTAAAACGACAAAACCCTTGGGTTATAGCATTTTCAGGCGCGATACTTCTCATCGGTATCTATACCGCATTGTTTGCTCCGCCATCGAATTTTCCAACTAAAAGCACCATAACGATTTCAAAGGGATCGGCTGCGCCGAGTGTTGCGCGTCAACTTGTCGATGCACGCGTTATTGCTCGGCCATCGCTTTTCCTTTTTCTACTAAGAATGACTGGCACAAGTTCTTTTATTAAAGCCGGGCCCTATCGTTTTGAATCCCCAGAGAATTTATTCGTCGTGATGTATCGCATTGTCGTCGGCGACTATGGTCTTCCTTCGGTACGGATAACTTTTCCTGAAGGTACAACCGTACGCGATGCAGCCTCTCTCATTGATGGGAATCTTCCTGAAGTATCTGATGCGGATTTTCTAAAATTAGCAAAACCCTACGAAGGATATCTTTTCCCTGACACGTATGTATTCCCGCCGTCTTCCGATGCTTCATCAATTGTTGCGCTTATGCGCATTAATTTTAATACCAAGATCGCACCCTTATCAGCGGAAATTACATCGTCCGGGCGTTCTCTATCCGACGTCATTACGCTGGCGTCACTTATAGAACGGGAGGCACGTTCATCAGAAAGTAAACGAATGGTTGCGGGAATACTTGAAAACCGTCTTAAGCTCGGCATGCCGCTCCAAGTTGACGCAGTGTTTGGATACATTTTTGATCGCGACACCTACTCGCCATCATTAAAAGATCTTACGGTCGATTCTCCGTACAATACGTATACCCATACCGGACTGCCGCCCGGACCAATTTGTAATCCAGGACTCGACTCTATTGAGGCGGTATTAAACCCTACAAAGACCGATAACCTTTACTACCTCACCGGCAGAGATGGGCTAATGCATTACGCCACGACCTACGCAGGACATCAAGCTAACCGTAGGAAATATTTGCGTTAGAATGTCCTCACAATGGACGTACGAGGTAAGAAAATATTCGTCGGTCTTTCAGGCGGTGTAGACTCAGCGGTTTCCGCCGCACTTTTGCAGCAATCCGGCGCGCAGGTAACCGGTGTATTCATCAAGGGGTGGTATCCGCCGGGAATGCCCTGTACGTGGGCAGAAGAGCGGCGAGATGCTATGCGCGTCGCCGCACGACTCAAAATCCCATTTTATACGCTCGATGCAAGTGCAGAGTATAAAAAAGGGGTTATCGATTATTTAATTGCGGAATATCGTGCGGGCCGTACACCGAACCCGGACGTCATGTGCAATCGCGATGTGAAGTTCGGTGCGTTTTATCGCTACGCAAAAGCTCAAGGAGCAGATGCTATCGCGACTGGGCATTACCGCAGTGGCGAAAAAGATCAGAGTTATTTTCTGTGGGCGGTCAAAGGAGAAGTTCTTCAAGAAACGATTTTTCCAGTAGGCGATTTCGATAAGAGCAAAGTACGAATGCTTGCAGAAGATTTTGATTTACCGGTTGCGGACAAGAAAGACAGTCAGGGCATATGCTTTTTAGGCGCCATATCAGTAGAGGAATTTCTAAAAAGCGAATTTGGCGTCGTCCCTGGGAAAGCAGTCGATGAACAAGGTCATGTGGTCGGCGAACACGATGGCGTACTTCTTTCAACTATCGGACAACGCGTCAGTTTCCGCAATATGACCAAAACTGGTCCATGGTTCGTGCTCGCAAAAGATATTGTCCGTAACGAACTTACGGTAGGGAAAACGCGACTTCCACAGCAGACCAAAAATAATAGAGATATACGCTTCAGTGACCCAAATTGGATTGAGAAGTCGGAGCAGGTTACGGATGCCCAGTATCGTTATCGCGGGCCTCGACTCAAAGGACATGTAGAAGGAGACCACTTTGTCAGTGAAGAACCTATTCCTGAAATATCATCTCCAGGACAGTCAATTGTTTTCTATAAGAATGACGAACTAGTTGGCGGTGGTATTATTGCGCTATGAATCATAAGCGCCTTTGGATCGCGGCAAGCATCATTGCTTTCGTCATATTCATCAGCTTTATGCTCTCAGTGCCTCATACCAAAGATATTGAAGAAAAGACGCTCAGCAAAAAGAGTGCTCAAATTACACCGACGGTGGTTGTGCACGATTTATTTAAGAAAGGTGTTCACACCATTACCGGCACGGTCGAGGTGCCGAATCAGTGCACAAGCATTACGGCCGGCGCAAGTCTGCAATCTACCGCCTCAAGCACAGGGAACATCGTCGTTGCAATCTCGACGACGGCCGACTCGGGAGTTTGTCTAGAGCTGCCTGCACATCCAACGTTTCAAACCTCAATTACAGCGCCGGCAAACATACCCATACTCGTAACGGTCGACGGCGGTGATGCGACAACGAATGCGCCATGACCTCAATCATCATCACTAAGGCTGACGGATCGAGCGAGACGTTCGATCCGGAACGTTTGGTCGTATCATTGAGGCGATCTGGGGCGGGGGAACACGCAGCACAGCGTATTGCGGAGACCATAACAAGCACGGTAATGCCCGGAACTTCATCAAAGGAAATTTATACGCGTGCGTTCTCACTCCTGCGCAAGGCTGCGCGCCCGGTGGCCGCGCGCTATTCACTCCGCAGAGCGCTTCTTGAGCTCGGTCCTTCCGGCCACCCGTTTGAAGATTTCATTTCTCATTTGTATCGCGCCGAGGGTTGGCAAGTTGAAACTCGGAAAATAATCAAAGGCCATTGCGTTGCGCATGAAGTCGATTTTTATGCATCGCATCCGGGAGAAAATACTTTCATGGCCGCAGAACTCAAATACCATAATGACGCCGGTTACAAAACAGATTTAAAAGTCGCGCTCTACGTCAAAAGTCGTTTCGACGACATTTTCAACTGCAATCCTAAAATTCGCTCATGCCCAATCGATCGAGGACTCTTAGTGACGAATACAAAATTTTCCTCTGAAGCTATCGCCTACGCTGAATGTTCAGGTGTGGAACTTCTTGGATGGGGGTATCCGGTCAACAACAGTCTTTTCATGCACATGAGTCGTGCGAAAGTGTACCCGATTACAACGCTCACGGGACTTTCACGTGCTGAAAAGAAACTTCTGATCGAGAGCGGTATTATCGCGGTCGATGAAATTGTTAAAAACCGTCGTGCGCTCGATCCGCTTCATTTGACACCAACTCGCGTCGGCGAGCTCTTGGCTGAAGCGGAAGGTCTTCTTGAGCTGTCGAACGATCAGCACGACGCTCTCTATGTATGATGAAAAACTTTTCAAATAATTCATTTGTCGCCGGAGTTATGGTCGGTGTGCTTCTAACCGGATTCTGGTTTTTAGGTGGGAACACTATGCCCGGGAGTAGCGGATCCTCGTTATCACAAGCGACGACCACAGGCATTGTAAACACGAAAAGCAGTTCAGTGTCAGTTGCGAATCAGTCAGCGGGAGAAACGGTCATGGTTGAGTCCGTAACAGTCCCGCCACCGGGGGTATGGGTAGCCGTGCGGGAAGTTATTGGTTCTGACCTCGGGAACGTTCTCGGTGCCGCGCGAGTGAATGGCCCAAGAAGTAACGTTTCAGTATCACTTTTGCGTGCAACGGAGCCCGGTCGTACATACGCCGTCCAGCTGTACCGTGACGATGATAATGGTGCTTTCGATGTCGCAGTAAATAGCGTTTACGTTGATTTCGACACGGGCGCGCGGGTGGTTGCATACTTCAATACGACAGAGTGATATGGCTTTCGCAGGGTATAAACTCAAATGGGAAAAGGGCCGGTTCAATCCCGCGTCGGAGGAACCGTACACCATTTCGCGATCAAAGATTGATCGTTTCCTCGAGTGCCCACGCTGTTTTTGGCTCGAAGCCCGTTATGGCATTGGCCGTCCCGATACTCCACCATTTACGCTCAATAATGCCGTCGACGAACTGTTCAAAAGAGAATTTGATATACAGCGCGCCGCGGGCGAGGCTCATCCACTTATGAAAAAATACGGTATTGACGCCATTCCGTATGCCCACGACAAACTCGAAGAATGGCGTGATGCGCTCAAGCGCGGCGTGCGGTATCACGACACAGAAAATAATCTCATCGTCCGCGGTGGCATTGATGATGTGTGGGTGAATCCTGCCGGAGAGCTTCATGTCGTTGATTATAAAGCGACAGCGGGGAAGAAGGAGATTACGCTCGACGACGAATGGAAAATACAGTACAAGCGCCAGGTGGAAGTGTACCAGTGGCTCTTCCGAAAAAACGGATTCCAGGTTTCTCCCGTCGCGTACTTTGTCTATGCGAACGGCCAGAACGACAAAGATGCTTTTGATGGAAAACTAGAATTTGATATCACTATTCTTCCCTACGAAGGCGATGATTCTTGGATACCGGACACACTCAAAGCTTTAAAAGCCTGCCTAGTTTCAGATGCTATTCCTACATCAGGTGCTCGTTGTGAGTATTGTCCTTATCGTGAGAATGCTGGGAAAATGCTTCTCTCACTACATCAAAACGGTAAAAAGAAAAAATAAACGAGGGCATGAACGTAAAAATTGATCCATCATGGGCCACACATTTACACGGAGAGTTCGAAAAATCATATTTTACTGAACTCGCGACGTTTGTGCGGAAAGAATATCAAGAGGGAACAGTATATCCGGCGCCAAAAAACATTTTCCGCGCATTCGACCTTTGCCCATTTGAAAAAGTGAAGGTCGTCATACTCGGTCAGGATCCCTATCATGGCGCGCGGCAAGCCAATGGCCTTGCATTTGCCGTAAATGAAACAGAAGCGGTACCACCATCGCTCAAAAATATCTTTAAAGAAATTGAAAGTGATGTAGGAAAACCTCTTGTACATACCGACGGAGATCTCACTCGCTGGGCAAAGCAGGGTGTTTTATTACTTAACGCAACGCTAACTGTTCGCGCGCATACTGCCGGTTCGCACCAAAATCGTGGATGGGAACTATTCACTGATGCGGTCATTCGCGCACTCTCCGATGAGCGTGAACACCTCGTATTTATGCTGTGGGGCAATTACGCAAAAACCAAGGGCGCACACATCGATCGGAGCAAGCATCTGGTTCTTGAAGCCCCGCACCCCTCACCGTTTTCAGCGGCAAGTGGTTTCTTCGGCTGTAAACACTTTAGCCGTGCGAATGAGTATTTGAAATCTCAAAAATTGTCTCCGATAGACTGGCTATAGGTATTGCGTATACTGAGTATATGAACCACACGCCGCAGATAAAAAAAGCAATTCAATTTGCGGCACGAAAACACCACGGTCATTTTCGCCAAGAAGCGGAACCCTTGCCGTACATTACGCATCTTTTTTCAGTTGCTCTTTTAGTCGCTGAAGACGGTGCCGACGATGATGTGGTTACGGCAGCGCTCCTACACGATACGCTTGAGGATACTGATACGACCCGTGAAGAAATCGTAGAAGCCTTTAACAATCGCGTTGCTAGTCTTGTGGGGTCGGTAAGCGAGATAAAAGAAAAGGACGGCATCCTGCTCGACTGGAAGGATCGCAAGATTAATTATTTTGAACAACTAAAAAAAGCGGACGATGGAGCGGTGATTATTGCTATCGCTGATAAAATAGACAACATTGAAAGCAAGATCGAAGCATTTGAGAAAGAGGGGAAATCGCTGTTGAGTCGGTGGAAGCAGCCAGTTGAAGACTACATGTGGTATCACGGAGAAGCTCTTCGCATCGCTCAAGTACGATTGCCAGATCATCGGCTCACAAAACGTTTAGTTGAAGCGCACGCGAAAGAGCAAGAAACGTTTGGCTGATCATTATTTATATTTCGCCAAACGTAAGTCAACATGGGGGTAACTTGGGGGTGAAACCCCCAAGTTACCCCCATAAACCCCTCGCCAACCGATGAAGCATGATGTTCGACGTTACTTGGGGGTTTCACCCCCAAGTTATAGTTATCCACTATCCGCTTATT